>JBCBEA010000179.1:0-7726 GCA_038529195.1 Cyanobacteria bacterium J06600_6 | reverse complement strand
CTCAGCAAAGCTTTTCTGCGTTTTCCAGAATAATCTTATTGTCTATCTGCAAAAGTAGATACTTGATCCGCAATTAATATTTACTTAATAATTGCTAAAGAGTTAAGCTGGTTAGTAGTGGCTGGCATTTTAAGCCACAGTAACAATTAAATTATAAACAGCGAATACTCTCGCGAGGCAAAAGTTTTGGCTAAAAAAGATATAGTAAGTAAAGAAAAACCCGCAGCTAAAGAAACAGCAGAAGGCAATGGCGCTGCTGATTTTATAGTTCAAACCAAAGATGAATTAGGTAAAGTAGTCTGGCCATCTCGCCAGCAGTTGATTAGCGAATCAGCAGCCGTAATTCTGATGGTTATTTTAGTGTCTACAGTTATTTATTTAATCGATAAATTCTTTGCCTGGGGAGCAGGAAAAGTGTTTTAACTATGACTAACAGCGCAGATATGCCAGAAGAAGATATCCAGCAGATTGAGAGCGAGGAACAAGAGCAGCAGGCAGAAAAAGTACAGGTAAACGTCAAAACTAAGGGGAGTCCCCGTTGGTATGCAGTGCAGGTAGCTTCTGGTTGTGAAAAGCGTGTTAAGACTGATATTGACATGCGAATTCAAACTCTTGATATTGGCGATCGCATTATTCAGGTGCAAATCCCCCAAACTCCCAGCGTCAAAATTCGGAAAGACGGCTCTCGTTATACTAGCGATGAGAAGGTTTTTCCTGGTTATGTTCTAGTCAAAATGCTGATGGATGACGATGCTTGGCAGGTGGTCAAAAACACCCCCAACGTCATCAATTTCGTTGGTGCCGAGCAAAAACGTCGTTATGGTCGAGGCAGAGGTCACGTGAAACCGTTACCTCTATCCCGCGCTGAAGTAGAACGCATCTTCAAGCAGGCTGAAGAACAAGAGCCAGTCATTAAAATTGACATGGAAATTGGCGATAAAATTGCTGTCCTTTCTGGTCCATTCAAGGAGTTTGAAGGGGAAGTAATTGAGGTTAGTCCAGAAAGAAGTAAGCTAAAAGCTTTACTCTCTATTTTTGGAAGAGATACTCCTGTAGAATTGGAGTTCAATCAAGTCGAAAAACAAAACTAAACTATGCCAAGAAAAGTTGTAGCCTTAATCAAACTGGCTTTGCCTGCAGGTAAAGCTAACCCCGCACCTCCCGTTGGTCCCGCTTTGGGTCAACATGGTGTAAATATCATGGCATTTTGTAAAGAATACAATGCCAAGACAGCAGATAAGGCAGGATTAGTAATTCCTGTAGAAATCTCTGTCTTTGAAGATCGAAGTTTCACTTTTATCCTCAAAACTCCTCCCGCCTCAGTGCTAATCAAAAAAGCAGCAGGAATTGAAAAAGGAGCAAGCGAACCCAACAAGCAGAAAGTGGCATCGATCACGAAAGCTCAACTGCAGGAAATCGCTCAAACTAAAATGCCTGACCTCAATGCTAATGATATTGAAGCAGCAATGAAAATTGTGGCAGGTACAGCCAAGAATATGGGTGTTGCAATCGCTGAATAAGCTTTTAGGACATCAGTATCGGTTACGAGAAAGACAAATATTAAATTATGGGGAGAAGCAGCTTGCTTCGCTAATGACCCAAGGAGAAAATAATGGCAAATAAATTATCTCGCCGTATGCGCGAGCTAGTAAAAAAAGTAGAAGAAGATAAGATTTATCAGCCTCTTGAAGCGATGAGCTTATTAAAAGAGACTGCAACGGCAAAGTTTGATGAAACAGCTGAAGCGCATATCCGACTCGGTATCGATCCCAAATATACCGATCAGCAGTTGAGAACTACCGTCAGCTTACCCAAAGGCACGGGTCAAACCGTTAGAGTGGCAGTAATCGCTCGCGGAGAAAAGGTTAAAGAAGCTGAAGAAGCTGGTGCCGAACTTTATGGTTCAGAAGAACTAATTGAAGAAATTTCCAAAGGCATGATGGATTTCGATATCCTAATTGCGACTCCCGACATGATGCCCAAAGTAGCCAAGCTGGGTCGTGTTTTGGGACCTAAAGGTTTAATGCCTTCTCCCAAAGGGGGAACGGTTACAGCTGACCTTCAGCCAGCAGTACAGGCATTCAAAGCTGGTAAGTTAGAATTTCGGGCTGACAAAGCGGGCATCGTTCATGTTATGTTTGGTAAAGCATCTTTTGCTGCGGAAGATTTGTTAGCAAATCTCAAGGCATTACAGGAAACCATCGAACGTAATCGCCCTTCAGGTGCGAAAGGACGTTACTGGCGTACTATTTATGTTTCCGCTTCCATGGGTCCATCAATTCAGATTGATATAAGTGCTTTACAAGATTTAAGTTTGACTGACGCAGCCTAAACGAAAATTATTCCGAAACACTACAAATAATCAACTTTCAACGACTAACACCGAAGACAGTGGGCGCGTTAATTCGCTTAATTTCCTGCCGAGGTCAACACTGAGACTTGCGCATGGTCGGGTTTCCCGACCGCGCTTCCTCAGTCAATGTCTACTAGTTTGCAATCGCCCTCCTGTTTAGGCTGGAAAACGATAATTAACTTAGGCAACCTCTGGCACGAAGCTGGAGGTTTTGTCGTGTTGGACTCACGAATTGTAGACCTAGACAAGAAGATGCAAATTGAACAGGAGGTGATACAAAATGGGGAGAACCCTCGCCAATAAAAAAGAAATAGTAGCTGAACTTAAGGACACCCTTAGCGAAGCTCAATTAGCTTTCGTCATTAACTATGAGGGTTTATCAGTAGCAGAAATTACTGACCTGCGTAATCGCTTGCGTCCCGTCGGCGGTAGCTGCAAGATTACGAAAAATACTCTCATGAACATCGCCATTGGTGATGACGAAAACTGGCAACCGATGCAGGACTTCTTAAGCGATGCTACAGCCTTTCTTTTCACAGGAGAAGAAATCGGCGCAGCAGTAAAAGCTTATAAAGGATTCCAGAAGGAAACCAAGAAGACCGAATTGCGCGGTGGCGTAATGGAAGGTCAGGCTTTAACAAAAGAACAGGTTGAAGCTCTTGGTGACTTGCCAACCAAAGACGAGCTATACGCAAAAATTGCTGGCTCTATCAATGCCCTGGCGACCAAACTTGCTGTTGGTGTCAAAGAAGTTCCCAGTGGACTTGCCAGAGGTATCAAGGCTGTTTCGGAAAAAGAAGAATAGACAGCCTACAACTAGCTATCTAAGCTACACAACAAATAATTTATCTATACACGGAGTAAAATATGTCTGCTGCAACTGATGAAATTCTCGAAAAGCTGAAGTCTCTAAGTCTTTTGGAAGCTTCTGAACTTGTTTCTCAAATTGAAGAAACTTTTGGCGTAAGTGCTGCTGCTTCTGCTGGAGTAGTAATGGCTGCTCCTGGCGCTGCTGGCGGAGAAGCTGCGGAAGAGAAAACTGAATTTGACGTAATCTTGGAAGAAGTGCCCAAAGACAAGAAAATTGCCATTCTTAAAGTGGTACGTACCATCACTGGCTTGGGTCTAAAAGAAGCTAAAGAAATGGTTGAGTCTACACCTAAAGCACTCAAAGAAGGTGTGCCCAAGGAAGACGCTGAAGAAACCAAAACCAAGCTCGAAGAAGCTGGTGCAAAAGTTACTGTTAAGTAATTTAGTAGTCAACTAAATACAGTTTAAATGCAGAGGGATATTATGTTGAATATCTCTCTTTTTTATTTATCAACAAAAAAATAAGGCAGATATCTGTCCGCCTTATCTATATTTATAGCGATCGCGATTTCGCTAGATTAAATTAAACTCAAACAGTTTGAGCTATCTAGAGATACTATTCTCTACCCATAACCTGATTTTTCAAAGATTTGAACTCTTGACCCAATTCTTGACGGGAAGAATTAGTTAACAAGTAACGATAGACAAACCAGCCTGTATAGCCTAAGCCAACTAGCTCAAAAGTGGGTGCTAATAAGGGAATATCGTTAATTGCAGAAATAATAGCCAGCGTTACTTTGACGGCAATAATACCGAGAAAGATCAATAGTAAGTTAACCAGTAGCTTTTGGTTACTATCAATAACCTCTTTAAGAATGTCAAAGATTTGGGTTAGAAAGCTTGTACCAATATTTAAGTATTCTTGAACGGCGCTGTCTCCTGGAACAGTTTTTGCAGGCTTGGGAGTGATTAAGCCAGCAGTTTCAGTATTTAAAGTCGTAGTTGCAGTTGTTTCCTGAGTTTCAACGACTTCTGGGGTATTTGACTCCATATTTTATGTTCTCCTATTGTTTATATGAGTATTAGTCAGCTACGACTATGACTTATTTATGATGACTATACTTTTGCTCTATAGTATCAAATGCCTTTTGGGGTTTATCCAATTACTAAAGCAATTATTAACAGTCTTAAATCTGCTCTCACAGTATATTAGTCGGTCTAGGACAGATTATAGGTATTAATTAGATATATTGCGAATTTTCGCCATAATAAAGACGTTATTTACCCTTAATAGACCTGCTTTTATCGATTAATCTTAATTTCACCTTTAGATTAAGGTAATAATTCCTCAACATCAGCCAGTAATTTTAGAATCAATCAAAAAGGGATATCTTACTATTGCTTATAGATAAGATATCCCAATTAAATTTAAGTTAGATCGACCAGAAGATTTAGTTATTTGCTATCAGTTAGTAAACTAAGAAACTACAGCTGCAGTTTGAGTTGTAGACTGAACGGAGGATTGAGTTGTACGGCAATTTATTTCACAGGAGTTATTAGGGCTTTCAATCAGCTTGACTTTATCTAGTTCTGCCCCGATTTCTTTAATTGGCGATCGCAATAGGTCAGCAATTCTGACGGCAATATTTTCTGCTGTAGGCACAATCTCAGCAAAATACTCGATATCTTTATTTAAGAAGGTGTGATCGAAAGGTTCGACAACATACTCATCGATTACGTTCTGTAATGCACCAAGATCTACCAGCATCCCAGTCCGAGCATCAATTTCTCCTGCGACAGTCACTTCCAAATGATAGTTATGTCCGTGTCCGTTGGGACGAGCGCACTTGCCATAGATATCTTGATTTTCCTCAAAACTGAGACTAGGAATAGCCAAACGATGGGCTGCGCTAAAGTGAGTTTTTACAGTTAAAGTAGCTTCCATATTATTTCCTTTGTAATCTGTCCAAAGTTCGGGATGTTCGTATAGTCTGACGTTGACTAGAGGTAAATGAGGCGCGAGTTTTTGCCAAATAATCCGCGAGATATTTTCTGTTGTGGGCAAAGTCTCTTGGAATTCTGCCCAGGTATCGTTGAGATAAGAATAATTTAGCTGGCTGGTAACCTCTCGTTTAATTACCTGCTTGACCACAGATAAATTTTCCACCATGCCGTACTGGTCTAATTCTCCCTCTAGGGAAGCATACAAAACATAGTTATGTCCGTGTCCGTGAACTTTGCTACAGTCACCAAATAGACGTTTATTCTCCGCTTCGTCAAATTCGGGCAGCCAGTAGCGATGACTCGCGGAAAACTGAGCGCGGCGATTGATAATACACTTCATATATTGAGTTGAAACTCTGTAAATGTAAAGTTAAGTAAATTATATGCTTATTATAACAAGCCAGAGAACTTGAAAATATCGAGGCGATCGCATTCCTGTAAAGAGATTGCGAAAAAAACTGACGCTTTACAAAAAAGAAGATGCCCGATCTTGAGCCTGAAAATGCAGGCGATCGGCAATTCTAAAGATCTCTTGTCCCGTGTGGAGATACTGGTCGTTGTAATTCATCGTAAACCACTTCAATTCCTTGATACCGTCGCCAATATGATTGAGACAGTAGTAAAGATTGCTGGCAACTCCCGCAAGCTGTGAGGGGTTTGGTTGAGACGAGAGCTTTTGCTGTGCCTGCTGCCAATATTCTTCACAGCTATCCAAATAGGTTTCAAAATCTGACATCAACTCGTCATCAAAAGGATCGGCAGACAAATTGTCGATTTCAAGTTCTAAAGGCTCAAGAATTTGCCTGACCAACCGATGAATCGGAAAATAAATTTCTCTGAGCCACTGATCATAAGTAACTTCTGGGGTCGAATAGGCTCGCTGCTGCTGATATTGTTTTTGTGCTGCTGCGTTTCGAGTTTGTTGACTAACCCAAAAATCGCTGTTTTGCCCCAGCTGTTGCTGGCGGTCGTATACGCGTCTGCTTTTCGTATCGCCAATGACTTCATAGGCTGCATTGAGCGCTACAATCTTGTCCGAATTTTTGCTGCTTGGCTGGCGGTCGGGATGAAACTGTTTAGCTAAGCGTCGATATGACTGCTTAATTTCTTGCTGGCTGGCTTGAGGATTGACTTGAAGAACTTGATAGTGGTTCACGACTCGACATTGGTGGGAGTAGGCTGATTAATTTTTAATAATTGCAAACCAAGCGCATAACTTAGTTAAATACGGGTTCGGCTAAATCTGCAAATAAAGGCGTGCTCAGATAGCGTTCGCCAAAGCTGGGCTGAATCATCACAATTAGCTTATCTTTATTTTCCGATCTTTGCGCGATTTTAACTGCTGCTGCTAGGGCTGCGCCAGTCGAAATACCTGATAGCAGACCTTCTTCACGGGCGAGACGACGACCAAAATTGATCGCTTCATCATCAGTGACTGTTACAACTTCATCAATCAGATCGACTTTTAAAACTTCGGGAACAAAACCCGCACCAATACCCTGAATTTTATGAGGACCTGCTTTTCCACCTGAAAGTACGGGACTGCCGACTGGTTCAACAGCGATCGCTTTTAGTTCTGGCTTGTAACGTTTAAGGACTTCTGTCGTGCCTGTAATTGTGCCACCTGTACCAACTCCTGCCACAATTATGTCTACTTTTCCGTCGGTATCTGCCCAAATTTCTTCGGCGGTAGTGCTTTTATGAATTTCAGGATTAGCAGGATTATTAAACTGCTGGAGTATATAAGCATCAGGTACGCTATCGCTAATTTGCTGCGCCTTGAGAATACAGCCCCCCATTCCCTCGCTGCCAGGAGTAAGCTCAAGCTGTGCACCATAAGCCTTGAGCATTGCCCGCCTTTCTTTACTCATGGTTTCGGGCATCGTTAAAATCAGCTTATAGCCTTTTGCTGCTGCTGCCATTGCCAGCGCGATTCCTGTGTTGCCTGATGTTGGCTCAACCAGGATTGTTTTGCCAGGAGTAATTACTCCTTCTGCTTCTGCAGCATTAATCATGTTAACCCCAATTCGATCCTTAACTGAGGCAGCAGGATTCATCCCTTCTAGCTTGACTAAAATCGTGGCTACGCATCCTTCTGCTTGGGGGACTCGATTTAACTGCACCAGAGGAGTTTTGCCTACCAGTTCCGTAACGTCTTTAGCAATTTTCATTGTTCGAAGAGTAAAAATATATTCTATTTTATTTATTTTGCTGGTTTACTCGCTATCCAGTCCAGCAAATTTCTTCGAGTTTTTTAATCGTTACATTCGTCAACTATTTTGGAGAATAACTTTTGCGTAACTTTGAATAAAATTCTAGCTAAACGATCAGCCAGCAGCAGCATTAAAAGAAGTTAGAGTCGAGGGAGAAATAAATTCCATCTTCTTGGAGCGAATTATCCTCTGCTTCAATTGAAGTTAGGGGAATACCCCAGTCTAAACGAGCATTAAATCTATTCCCTAAAGATAGGTTTAAACCGACTCCGATAGCAGGTAAAGTACTGTTAGTAACTTCTAAATCACCACTATTCCAAACTGTTCCCACATCAAAGAAAGGAGC
>JBCBEA010000178.1:0-7760 GCA_038529195.1 Cyanobacteria bacterium J06600_6 | reverse complement strand
CCGAGTCTTGAGACTGTTCGACCGTCGCTGCGGCAATTTCGCCGACTAGCTGGTTAATTGATTGGCTCACGTCTCCAATCTCGTTGAGAGAGGAGCGAGTTTTATCCACTAGTTTTGTTCCGGCAACTACCTGTTCCGTACCAGCTTCCATGGCTGCTACCACCTCATTCGTTTCCGACTGAATTTCTGCGACTAAAGCCTCAATTTCTGCCGTTGCTTCCGCTGATTGACGGGCAAGAGAGCGAACTTCATCCGCTACTACCGCAAAACCGCGACCTTCTTCCCCTGCATGGGCAGCCTCAATCGAAGCATTGAGGGCAAGGAGGTTCGTTTGATCGGCAAAACTGCCAATTACGTTGACCACCTTAGAAATCTTTTGAGATGATTCCCCGAGACGTTTTACCTTTTTGGCTGTAGCTGCTACCGTATCGCGTATTTCTTGGAAACCTGCGACCGTTTGGTTCATCGCTTCATCACTAGCCTGAACTGTTTGGGTCGCTTTTAACATCGCTGCTTCCGCTGCTTTGGCGTTATGGGCAACAGCCTGAATCGAGTTGGTAATACCGTGAATCCGCTCGATGGCTGCATTAATTTCTACTGTCTGAGCTGATGCTCCAGTCGATAGTTCCTTAATTGATAAGTCTTTTTCCGAGGTTGTGCTAGATACCTGAAGGGCAGCGGTTTTTACCTGAGATACCAGCTTTCTTAAACTCTCAATTGTCGCGTTATAGGAATCACCAATGGTGCCGATTTCATCTTCCTGTACCTTTACCTGTACGGTCAGATCTCCTTGAGTGACAGGATCTACCTCCATTAGTAGCTCTAAGGCTCGACGCTGTAAATTCTCTTTTGCAGCCCGCTCTTGTGCCTGAGCCTGCTGTTGCTGTTCGAGCAGCTCAATTTTCTCAACGGTTGTTCCCACCTGCTCGGCGATTTGAGTCAGCAGACTAATTTCATCTGACTGCCAGGCTCTAGATTCACTACACTGATGAGCGATTAGCAAACCAGCTAGTTTATTACCGCTGACAACAGGAGTAACTAGACTGGCAACCACTGCCAGTGGTTCGAGCATTTTGAGATGGCAATCGTGCAAATTTTCTTGATAAATATTGGTAATAGCCTTAACTTTTCCCTGCTGATAAGCTTCTGCATAACCTTCGGCAAAGCAAGGATCTTCGATTCGGGTGCCCATAGCTTGGGGAAATCCGTTTTTCACCGCTTCAGCAACGATTTCCCCCGTATCATTAGCAACAAAGTGAAAATAAATAACGCGATCGCATTTTAATACGTCTTTACTGCTTTCCACCGCAGTTTGCCAAACCTGCTGGATAGTATCTACCTGAGAAATACTGTAGGCGATTGACTGTAATAGATGGGAGCGCTGAGCATCCTGCTTTAAACGCGCCTCATTAAGTTCGATCGAGTCAGCCAAAACGTTAAAGGTGCTGCTTAACAAGCCGACTTCGTCTTGAGAATCAATTTGAGAACGAACTGAAAAATTCCCGCTTGTAAAATCTTGGGCTACTTTCTGCAGATTTTGGATCGGTTGCGCGATCGCTTTGTTCAAAAGTTTACTAAGGTAAACAGCAAAAATTAAAACTACTAAAGATAAGACTGACTGAGTCAGCAGGCTGCTGCGAAAAATCCCGTTGAAGGAACTGAGGGCACTTCCGTGCACGAATACTCCCTGAAGATTACCGCTTGAGTCTGTAATTGCTTGGGCAGCTAAAGCATATTTCTGACCTTCAATCGTCATCGTCTGATGAACAACTTGCCCTTGGGTCTGCATTGCCTGCTGTAAAATTTCGTTTTGAGGCAGGGCAACATCGGATTTAGACTTTCCCGATTTAATTAAAGAAGAAGACAGAGTTAACTGACCCTCTTGAACCGCATAAATCGCACTGTAACTCTGGTCTGCCGTAAGGGTATTGAGAGCTTGAGCTACAGTTGGGGAGCTATCTTCTGGCACCGACTGCCATAAGCTCATGATTTCGCTTTTGACTCGTAGCTGTGATTTTGTTTCTGCAACCAAATTATCCTTGAGAGCGGAGTGAAGCGTCCATCCTCCTGCGCCTACAATTAATGCCAAAGCTCCTAAACCAAACCAGGGAATGAGATCTGTCTTACGATTGATTGGCAAGCTATAAAAACGATGCATCCAGGATGAATTTAACGCCATCGTTGATGTTGAATCCTGATGTTTAGAAGAGTTTGGCAAGTTATTCATAAGAGCTAAACTAAATAATAATTCGGTTGACTAGAATAAAAAATAAGCTTGATTAAGTAATCAAAAATAAAAAATATTGAGCAGTATGGAAGAATCAATAACAGAATTTTAAGAGACTAAATCGAGCAGTTTGCAAATTAATTATTAGCCAAACTACTAAACGTGCTTTTAAAGCTTAGTTGTGGGCATCGCTTGAGCGATCGCTAGACCGTTTAGAGCTAAAATCATGGCTCCCGATGGCTGTAGCCAATACCCCTGTAAAAAGCGATTTAATTGTGAATCGCTCTGTGAATCTGTCTGAGCCTGAATTGCTTCTGGCTGACAGTTTTCTAAATCCTCTACCCCTGCAACCATTAAGCCCAGATGAATCTGTCTCTCGCTCTTTTTGTGCTGCCGATAGGGAGAAAGTACAATTGCTGTATGCTCAGAACGATGATGGTGATGCTGATACCAAGAATCAAGACCGATTAGCTGACCCAAATCGACCATCCAAAGAATGTTTCCGCGCCAGTTATAGACTCCCATGACCCAAGTCGGCATCTGAGGAATTGGCATTACCTCTATCAGCTGCAGCTTGAGAATCTCTGTAATTTGGTCAATGGGCAGTATTGCCCGAACATCTGGATCTAGTCGAAACCTTAGATACTGTAGCGAATCGACATTTGCAGTTTTTGAATTGATAGTCGAAAGATTTGATTGAGGCAGTAAATTAGACACTGTACAAAATTACCTTAAATATCTTGGGACTGGCTCAAGCAGTTAATTCTTTGACTTTGCCAACTAATTCTTCTTGATCAATTGGCTTGAGAATATAGGCATCTGCTCCCTGCTTCATACCCCAAAACTTATCCATTTCTGTTCCTTTAGTAGAACAGAGAATGATGGGAATTTGACTAGTGTTTTCTGAGCCCTTTAACTCGCGACAGATCTCAAAACCACTTCGTCCTGGCAAAACTATATCGAGAACGATTAAATCAGGTGAATTTTGCTGAATTTTTGACAGTGCTTCCTCTCCGCTGAGAGCAACAGAGACATTAATGCCTACTTTTTTGAGGCAGCCCGTAATAATTGATCTTTCCGTAGCAGAATCATCAACAACCAGTGTGTATCCCATAATAAATAATCACCTCAATTAATATGCGGTTTTGTTTGCCTGATTTAGTAGATTGTGCCTGTTCGTGAGCTAACAATACATATAGTTCCCGTAATAAGCTTTAAAATGACTATGGGAGATGCAAGTTTGTATACAGCATTTGATCCAAATAGCTTGGGTCCTCCTGCACTATTTTTTTTGCTTCTGGACTATGTATTTCTCAATTGTGTCTAAAACCTGTTCTGCCTGGGCTGGTTTACCCAGAAAATCAGTAGAGCCTACCATCCTGGCGCGAACCCGATCAACAATGCCATCGTTCCCCGTCAGGATCACAATTGGAGTTTGCTTAAAGAAAGAAAGCTTGCGCAGTTGAGAACATATTTCATAGCCATTTGTGTTGGGCATTACCAAATCCAAAAAGATTAGATCGGGCTTGCGACTTAGCAAAACGGCGATCGCTCTCAAACCATCCATTTCACTAATGAAGTTATATCCTGCATCAGTAATAATGCTTTCCATCGTCTGGCAAATAATCGGGCTGTCATCAATACAGGCAATCGTGAGTCGACGGGGAGTTTTAGTCTGAAACAGCTTTTGAGCCACGGGAGTCGAGACAGGTGGGGCAATATCATCTACAGCCACCAACTGCACCAAACCCATTTGGATATAGGGCAACAAAGAACGGGTAACAGTTGCCACATCTCGTCTCATGCGCACGCTCAAATCTCTTAAAGTCTGTTTGCCATCTAATAGCTGACTAAGATTTTGATAAACTTGGGGCGAAGTCTTGGTTTTAAGCGCCTCATGCTGGCGGATTGAAGGAGCTAAATCGGGAGAGCGATCGGCAACCTTCGCGTCTTGCCAAGCGGCGTAGAGTTTATTGGACTCGTTGATTACCTGTTCGGCATCAATCAAAATTAATCGAGTTGTCAGTAAGTTATCTTGGACTAACTCACAATGAACTTCCATTGCCTGAGTCACATCAAACAAAACTTCAATCACCGTCGCCCTAATTACCTTCGTTGCCTGTTCGCGACCTATTTTATTTTGATCGATCCAAACTGACAATAATTGATATTCCCAAGAAATACGTGATTCTTCCTGAGCAATATTGGCTAGAGATAGCTGTAACTCTTCTAGATTTGTCAACCTCTCTGGACAGTAGGCAACAACATGTCGGCGCCAACGTCTAACTGGATGAACTCCCCCACTAGCATAGACAATACGACCTAGGTAAAGATAAAGTACCCAAGTATGGTCTTGTTTGTCGGAAATAATTAACTGTCCACTAAATCGCGATTCTTTGAGAGAATCAAAAAATTTGATTTGTTTAGCGGCGCTAAAATGTTGAATATGAGTCCGAGCATGACTAATTCCGTTTTTGGCAGTCGTCATTACAAACTTCCTCTTAATAAAAGCAATCGAAATATAGGGTCAGACTGAGACTCAATTAATAAGGGGTAAACTATAAACATTTATATGATCGTCTTAGCTGATAAATCCCTGTTTGGGGAGCTAGCTAGTAACCAAAGATCGCGATCGCGATTTATGATTATTGGCAACAGTCTTCTTTTTAATAGTTCCCGAAAATTGCATAATACTATCAGCTAAATCTATATTTCATACTTTAATTGTGGCTTGATTGTTCTTGCGGATCGATCGCCATAACATTCATCTTTACTTGGCAATCTTCCCAACTACAATGAACCACGATTCATCAACAATCAACCAAGAACGACTACAGGATTTAATGCACCAGGCAGGTATCGCCAATCTGAATGAGCTTAGTCAGACCGCTCGCGTAGCTCGATTACAGCTGATTAGAATTGAGCAAGGTTTAATTCTCAATATTGCGGTGGGGACGATTGTTAAAATTGCACGAGCCTTGAATATTTCGGTTGATAGTTTACTGTCAATTTTTACCCAGTCAGAGCCAGTTAAGCCTCAACCCACACCATCCACATCCGCATCAGTACAGGCAGAATTGTCCGCCTGTCGGCAAGAATATCAGAAACTACAGCAAGAAATGAGTCAGCTAAAGTCAAATCTGACCAGAGAATTTCAGCAAGCAAGTTTGGCTACCATTGAATCATGGTTGTTACAGTGGCCGACTGCTGCTACGGCGGTACGTCAAAACCCACAGTTACCCGCAACTCGACTTTTATCTTTGGTCGAACCAGTCGAAGAACTGGTCAAACAGTGGAATGTTTCGGCGATCGCTACCGTCGGTCAAGAGTTAACTTATGACCCCCAAAATCATCAGCTGATGAAGGGAGTGGCAGAACCAGGAGAAGTGGTAAAAGTACGCTATGTAGGCTACAAACAAGGGGATAAATTACTGCACAAAGCCAAAGTTAGTCCCGTTGATTAAATCAGGTCAAGTTGGAAATAATATATGAACTGGTGGCAAAAGCTTAAGCACAATACCCTAGCGCGTTTGGGCGCGTCAGTCTTGATTGTTTTTTATTTGGCGGTTATTTTTGCCAATTTTCTCGCCCCCTACTCTCCTTATGCTGCTCAAGAGGATGGTTCTTTACTACCACCGACGGCAGTCCACTGGCGGAACTCCGCAGGCAAGATAACTAAACCATTTGTTTATCCCACAACTCAGGGAGTGACTGATTTAGATACTGGCGATCGCCTTTTAGTGATTAATCGCGCTCAACCAACCCCGATTCAATTTTTTGCTCCAGCCGAACCCTATAGTCTCTTTAAGGTTTCCTTACCTTTACCTCCTAGTTTTGAACCAGTGACCGTCTTTCCTGGTATTCCTCTAAGTAGACACCTATTTGGTACGGCTGGGGAGGCTCGAATCAATCTTCTAGGGACAGACGAACAGGGGCGAGATTTGTTTAGTAGGCTATTATTTGGCGGTCGAATCAGCCTCTTTATTGGTTTGGCGGGAATCAGTATTTCCTACCCTCTAGGAATGCTTGCAGGAGGAATATCGGGTTACTTTGGCGGTTGGGCAGATGCGCTAATTATGCGTTTTGCCGAAGTGTTAATGACGATTCCAGGGATATATCTACTCATTGCTCTGGCATCGATTATTCCCGATGGTCTGAGCAGTACCCAAACCTTTTTGATGATTGTGATTATTACTTCTTTTATTAGTTGGGCGGGACTAGCAAGAGTAATTAGGGGTCAAGTTCTATCAATTAAAGAGCAAGAATATGTGCAGGCAGCAAAAGCGATGGGAGCAAACCCGCTCTACATTATTGTGCGCCATATTTTGCCCCAAACTGCTACCTACATCATTATTTCCGCAACCCTTGCCGTTCCAGGGTTTATTATAGCCGAATCTGTTCTCAGCCTCATTGGTTTAGGCATTCAAGCAAAAGATCCAAGCTGGGGTAATTTGCTCTCTTCTGCTACTAATGCGTCTATTCTCGTATTGCAGCCGTGGTTAATTATTCCCCCTGCACTGCTAATTATCATGACGGTGTTATCTTTCAATCTTTTAGGCGATGGTCTGCGAGATGCCTTAGATCCGCGTAGTTTGTATCAGAATAAGTAATTGACTCCTGACTTTAAAATTATGCAAAGCCCAATCGAACGAGTACGCCTAGCAAAAACAGCCGAAGATCAGCTAATTAAGCTCAAGCGCACCACAAAGATCAAACAGTGGAATATATTGTGTCGCTGGGCTTTTTGTCGCTCCCTCGCTGAACCCAGCATCCCGTCCCCCGTGCCGATTGAGACTAATAGTACGGTAGAAATAGCCTGGAAGGTTTTTGGCGGTGAGATTGCCGATATTCTCTTAATTGCCCTTAAGCAGCGATGTTATCAGGATGGATTAGGAACGGAAACTGAAACTCTCAAGCAGCAGTTTACCCTGCATCTACATCGTGGGATTGGCTATTTAGCAGGAGAGAATAAGATTCAGCACATTGAGGACTTAGTCGCTTTGAGTTTGACTGAATAACTATCTTATTTCTGTTTCTGATTCTGATTTGACTTCTTCTACTTTTTCTAGTTGAATATCTTTTTCTGACTTAGATTCAGTTTTAGGTTCTTCTCCGGCACAGACTTTAGCTTCTTGCAGTGTCTCAATTTCTTCAATACATTTTTCGTACTGCTGCCATTTTTCCGTAACTAGCTGCTTAATCGGTTGATGTTGATAGACTCCTTCATAGGCATAGCGATCAAGATTTTTCTCAACTACTAGCTGTTCAATATAGTCAATCCTTTGTCTGCTGTTTGGGTGAGTCGACAACCAAGCTGGTGGTTCGGGATTATCTTCATCCTGAGACTCTGCTAATTTAGCCATCAGATTGCGTACGCCATCGGCAGCATAGCCAGAATTAACCAAGATTCGAGTGCCAAAGGTATCTGCCTGTTTCTCCATACTTCGACTATAGTTAAGCACAATCAAACTAGTAGCAGCATTCCCCACATAAGGAATATAGCTAACAATATTAGAAGTTAGACTACCTTTAG
>JBCBEA010000177.1:0-7770 GCA_038529195.1 Cyanobacteria bacterium J06600_6 | reverse complement strand
CAATGTCAGAAAACGGACGTTCGCCAGTATCGCCTGCCATATTTTATTTCTCCTTATTAAAAGATTTAAAGTTCTATTTACATAATACGAAACAAGGGTGACTGCCTACAACTAAGATTAGCAATTAGACAGCAGCACCAGCTTCGGGTACATATTTCAACAGCGTTCCTCGTTCACCCAAAATAAAACCTTTTTCGGGAGACATAAACACTATTTTGTAAAAATTAGAGGGTGCATCCTCAACATCGCGGTCTTTAGACCAAGTTTCACCGCCATCGGGACTTACTAATAGATTAGCACTTCCTCCTGCTAACCAGATCTCTTCTGGTGTGCGGTAGGCAACATCCAAGAAGCCCCAGCTAGAAGAAAACTCAGGATAAATAGGCTCACCCCATTCATCATAATCAGCTGCATCGCTAAATTGTACCTGTCCACCACGAGCTACCAGCCAAAGACTACCATCTTGGTTAAAGCCCATATTTTGTAAACGGCGAGATGAAGTACGCTGGTGCGGAGTCCAATCTGCCGAACCTGGCTCCCAGGTAGAAAAGAAGTTACCCTTAGCTGAAACAGCAACATATCTGCCATCATCAGAACGATGAATGCTTCTCGCTACACCAACTGAACCTTCAACTAGGGCTTTCCAATTTTGCCCGCCATCTTGAGTTTTGTAGATTGCACCAAGGTTGGTCACCATCTCTGCCGTAGACTTATCTAAAGCAATGATGCTTAGAGGAGAACCAGGAAGTTTCGCACTCAAAGGAATACGCGCCCAGCTATCGCCACCATCTTCTGTGTGCAGCATAATTGAAGGTTGCCCTGCAATCCAACCTTCATCACCATTAAAGCTAATGGATTCTAAGGTAACTTTCTCGTCATTCAAATCTAAAGACTGCTGCGTCCAGGTTTCTCCGCCATCTTGAGTTTCAAACAGCGTTGATTGAGTTCCCACCAACCAACCGCGATCGGGATTGCTAGTAAAAGCAACATCAGAAAAAATAGCTTCTGATGGCAGAGTAAGGGTTTTCCAGGGGTTAGTAATAGTAGAGGGAACTCGACTACAGCTAATACAAAATATACAGACAGCAAATAACACAGCTATTTGCTTTAAATTTTTAATCAATGAACTCATAAACGTTTAGGTGACTGGTGGGGGCAGGTTAGGATTCCCCCCCTGCAGAGGCGAGGCTTGCCTAACCGTTTATAAAAGCAATGTTTGAAATTGATCCGCTACTAATTTAATCGCCACAGCAACTGATGAGTTTTTTTGGCGATCGCTAATATCTCAATACTTATTAATTAAACAAATAATCGATTCTAGTTTAGACCGTACAGACTAAGGAAAAAGATAAAACCAAGACCTAACGCTCCGAAAATTAAAATGTTTTTCTGAGCGGGAGTTAGGCGATTGATTCCCAAGCCGTAGTCTAGGTTTTCAGCAAAGCCCGATGGGGCATCCTGGGCGCCAATGTTGACAAACTGAGTCCGACGAACCCCACAGACTGGACAACGCCAGTCGCTAGGCAGCTCGGTAAAAAGAGTTCCCGCAGGAATGTTACCCTGGTTGTCTCCCTTCGACGGTACATAAGCATAGCCACAGGAGCGACATTCATAGCTTGGGGGAGCCTGCTCCGCCAAAGTCTTTTCTGATGATAGAGTCTTTTCTTGGGGTTGAGACTCTGGTGATACTAGTTGTTCTTCTTTAGCTGGCTCATTCATTGCTTTATGTTAAGCAAATATTAAAATATTTTTCTTTTATGAATTATCGCACAAAAAGCGGTGTGCCAAGAGACAAGATTGAGGATTAAACAATTTTAGTCAAGCGATCGCGATCGCCGTCCAACAGAAAGTTCTCTCGTTCAAGCACACATTTTGATAGTCAAAGTTAAAATTGAAGCCAAAAATAAAGCGAGGGTTTTCTCCAACATGTAGAGAAAACCCTCGCCAGGTAAAACCGTTGATTATATCAATGAGAAATTAAACATGATCAGGAATAATACGCTCTAGTTTCGCACCCAAACCCCGTAGCTTATTTTCTAAATCTTCGTAACCGCGATCGAGATGGTGTAAACCATGAACGGTAGTTTTTCCTTCCGCAGCCAGACCAGCTAAAACCAGCGCAGCCGAAGCTCTTAAATCCGTTGCCATAACTGGCGCTCCCGAAATAATGGGTACACCCTGAACAATTGCATGATGCCCCTTGACGCGAATATTCGTTCCCATGCGCTGTAATTCAGCTATGTGCTGTAAGCGATTTTCAAAGACGGTTTCGCTAATAATACTATTGCCTTTGCTGATGCTTAACAAGGCAGTAAACTGCGCCTGCATATCAGTAGGAAAGCCAGGATAGGGTAGAGTTTCAATTTCTGTACCGTGTAATTCTCCTGGAATGATACGGAGGCTTTTGGACTGAATATTACCTCCAAAAGTCTTACCATCTTCTGGTTCAACAATTACCTGGCAGCCAATGTCGTTGAGCTTGGCAATTACTGGTGCAAGGTGTTCGGGAATAACTGAGCTGAGTGTTATTTCTGATTGGGTGATCGCTCCTGCTACCAAAAACGTTCCCGCCTCAATGCGATCGGGAA
Organism: Cyanobacteria bacterium J06600_6; assembly: GCA_038529195.1. Classification (GTDB taxonomy): domain Bacteria; phylum Cyanobacteriota; class Cyanobacteriia; order Cyanobacteriales; family Xenococcaceae; genus Waterburya. The sequence continues at coordinate 5,182 of JBCBEA010000177.1, read as the reverse complement.
TGACGTTATAGTCAATAGAACCCAACTGTTCTACACCCTGAATCGTGATGGTATTAGTGCCAGCCCCAGAGACTTTTGCTCCCATCTGATTGCAGAAGTTAGCAAGATCAACAATTTCTGGCTCTTGAGCAGCATTCTCAATCTTAGTCTCTCCTTCCGCGAGAGTTGCAGCCATTAAGATAGTTTCAGTCGCACCAACGCTGGGATAATCTAGGTAAATACTGCCTCCCCGTAAACGTCTTCTACTGCCTACTAGGTTGGCATGAACAACACCATCTTCAATCGAAACATTGGCTCCCATTGCCTGTAGTCCTCGAACGTGGAGGTCGACAGGACGAGCGCCGATCGCACAACCTCCAGGGAGAGGAACGCGAGCCGTACCTAATCTAGTCAAAAGAGGTCCAATGACAAAAAAGCTAGCCCGTAGCTGAGAAACAACATCGTAAGGCGCTTCAGTTGGATTAATCTGAGCTGCATCAATCTGGAGAATATCCCCCTGATGGTTAACTTTGACGCCCAACGCCTGCAAAATTTGCCCCATGCGTTTGATATCAACGAGATTAGGCACATTATGCAGAGTGCAGCTACCAGGACACAATATTGAACCTGCCATTAGCACCAGAGCAGAATTTTTGGCACCGCTAATTTTGACATTTCCTGAGAGAGAAGAACGTCCCCAGATTTCTAATACAGCCTGTGGATCTTCTGAAGCAACTTTGGTGGGATTAGAGATAGAGTTAATGGCTTTATCCTCTTGATATCAAATATATTTAATCGGAACGCGGAAGCAATACTAAGATAGACTTCAAAAATTTAATTGCACAGTTCTAAGTTAAAAAAAGTTAATTTAAGACTAAACCAAGTTTGACAGGCTGGATAAAAGTCAATCATAATAAAATCCACGAATCCAGTTTCGCTACGCAATAGCTATAACTAGTGAACGCATTAAGTCGAGAATGGGGAGATTTTCTCCAGACGGTTGGGTTCAAGTCTTGAGTTTCATACAGTTAAGCAAACAAAGTATCACTTTGCACCGTGCTGTTCGTCAATAGTAAGCATGGAAGATAAAATTTTAACTAGCATCAAAAATCCGTTAATTAAGCAAGTACGCAAACTGCATCGATCTAAGGAAAGACAGAAGCAGAATTTGCTCTTAATTGAAGGTACAAATTTAATTGAGGCAGCTTGTCTAGCCGATTATAAGCTAGATATTATTTTTTATACAGAGCGTTGGCAGAAACAGCATGAGCCAATTTGCAGCACTATTGTTGAAAGAGAAATTAGAACTGAAATTGTTAGTCAAGAAGTCTTAAATGCGATCGCCACTACCGTTAACCCGGATGGAGTCGTGGCGATCGCCCCACGCACCTCAGCTAGTCAATCAGAACCAAAATTACAGCGTTTGGGTATTGCGATTGAAAGACTGCAAGATCCTGGTAACCTAGGCACAATCATTCGTACCGCAGCCGCGACAGAAGTTGACGGCATTTGGTTGAGCGAAAATAGCGTCGATTACTATAGCCCCAAGGTATTGAGATCCAGCGTCGGCGAATGGTTTAAAGTCCCTGTCGGCACACATCAGAGTTTGCCAGAATTAATCCAGCAGCAGCAACAGCAAGGAGTACAGGTTATTGCCACAACATCTCAGGCGAGTCAAACATACTGGGAGATGGACTTTACTCGTCCTAGCTTAATTTTGTTGGGTAACGAGGGTGCTGGTTTATCATCTGAACTGATTGCAGCAGCTGACATACAGATTAAAATTCCTCTATCAAATGAGGTAGAGTCTTTAAACGTAGCGATCGCCTCCGCATTACTATTGTACGAAGCGAAGAGACAGTTGTTTACTTGAGTGAAGGTTCAAAAATAATAATTTTTTGTTCTATTAATCAAGCAAGACTAGCTTGTACTTGCTGCTTTTGGGTTTGGGTAAGGGATGTATCAGAGAAGCAGTTGTGAATGCCCCAAAGGCGATCGTGATGATAAAGCAGTCCACGCCACATGCCCTTCGTGATAATGCTCAAGACAGAATCCTTTTTCTAGATTTAGAACCCACATATCGAAATCTTCGTCAGCCATAGCACCTGAATTTTCTGCCATTAGACTTGCAGTTATTTCCAATATAGGTTTGTAGCTATCTGCCCAGATCACAAAAGTGGTATCCGATTTATCTAGATAATGTCTGATGACGGTAGAAATAATCTTATTTCTTTCGGCATCTGAGCAGTAAAATACTTTTTCTGAGTTCGGAATTTTGCCCCAATTCAGACCAGAGAATTCTGCTGGATAAGAATAAAGGGCTTGTTCTGCCTTTTCACAATCGAGATAAATGCGGTACTTAATTTTATGATAATCGAGATGCTTAAGTAGATCGTCAATGCGCCCCAGACGTCCTTCGAACTCTAGCTTAGTTTTTAATGCTTCCCTTTTTTTGATCAGTCTTTCGCGATCCATTCTGCATCTAAACTATTTACTAACTAGCTGGACAAAAGCAAACATAGAAGGGAAACCATTTTATTGCTTCCCTCTCTTCCCCATCTCCTCTACTTACCTAACGTCATCAATTTTACCTAAGTGTCTATTTCGCCCGCCTTTCTGTTTCGGTTTTAATCGCTTTGAGGGTGTCCTGCAGACGATTTTCGTAGATACTAAAGAAAATACCTTCGCTGGGGGCTTTAGCTGGTTCGACCATTACCTTATGAGTAACTAATACCTGGTCTGGAGGCGCGCTAGGATAGGGTGAAACAGGTTCGAGTTTCCAAGTGCCGTCCATCGTTTCTAAATCGCCATCAACTGCTTCAAAGGCAATTTGTTCGGGATAGGATTCAATGGTTGCCACCTGAACTCTAGATTCGATACTAAAGACTAAGGTTTTAATTTTGTTGATCTGCTCGAATACTTTGCGATCGCCCTTACTTTCTAATAGCTCACTGCTGGCAACTCCTGGCAAAAATTCAGCAAAATTATCGTAGTCCGTTAAAACTTTCCAGGCATTATCCATGGTTGTTGTAATCAGTAAGCGAGAAGTGTAGTTTCCGTCTTCACCCAGAAAAACTAGCTCTCCCTTTTTCAAAGAAACCCTCTGCTCTAAAGGCAGCCGATCTACTGGTCCATCAAAGAGCTTCGCCGTAGCAGCAGAATCAAAGGCGAGACTGAAGAAAAAGGTGGCGACAGCAACTAGAGGCAAAATTATCAAGCGGTTTTTGTGTCTGTAGAATCGGTTGATCAATTTATATTTTTCCGTAATTTAATTGGGTTATTTTGTGTCATATGTCAGCATCAGTTATTTAATGCCGATCTGACGAACAAGATACTTAGGCTTAAGATTAATCGATCGTTTTAGATAGTAGTAAAATACTTCAACAAAGCTTCACCTGCTTGGTCAAGATTAGAGCCAAAAGCTAATATTCCTGATTCATGACCGCTCATAACAATAATTTGTTGCTGCTGAGTTGTTAATTCTTGGCACAGGCGAATAATTTCCGCTGCCATTTCTGGCGTACCGTACGCACAGTCTGGCTTTGTGGTGGGAACAGAGTCAAGCAAACGCTCCCACAGCAGTTGATGATGAATGTGGATTACGGCATTAACAGTTGGTAAGGCATGATAAATAGCAGCGTGGGTTAGAGTTTCTGAAGAGGCTTTGACCAAACCTTGGCAGGTAACATAATTTTTCTGCCAGTTATAGTCAATCACTTTGGTGTAATGCTCTGTTGTGAGGTGAGGAATTCCTCCTGTCTGCGTACCCGAAATAATTAACTCATCCGAATTTGGGAGCCGTATACTGAGATTGCCAAAGCCAATGCCGTTGTCATATTCCCCAATTAAACCTAGCCGATAAAGACGGTCTCGCCAGGGATTTAGTTCTTTGAGATCGGCTTCGGCGATCGCTGCACTATTTTGCCAATGACACTGGTATTTGATATAGCCTTCATCAATCATAGGAACTAGTTAAAACTGTAGATTTTTGCAATTCAATCTAAAAATATTTATCAAAATATTAAAGATTACGGCTTTTACCACTACATGTTGCCAGTCAAAAACGATAAATTAAAGACAACAAATAAAGAAATGTAAATTTAATAAATAAGAGGAGTTGTTTAAACCGTGTTTGAATACTTCAATGAAAAAGCTATAAAAAACGTTGTCCTTGCCCAAGAGGAGGCTCGTAACACAGGACACAACCTAGTTGGGACAGAACACATCTTGTTGGGAGTGATTGGGGAGGGAACATCAACAGCTGCAGAATTATTAGCAGACTTAAATATTGATTTAGAACAAACCAGAGAATTAGCCATTGAGGTTGTGGGTAAAGGTTCAGGATTTATTCCTGCCAATATTCCTTTTACTCCCAAGGCAAAAAGAATTCTAGAACAGGCTTTTAATGAAGCTCGTCAGCTCAAAAGCAACTTCATTAGCCCAGAACATATTCTGTTGGCAATGATTAAACAGACTGACAACATGGCAGTTAAGCTGTTAACTAAGCAAAATGTTAACCTCAGACAGCTGAGAACCGACTTAATCAAAAAACTAGGGGAAACTGAAGCCGTAGCTGCGGGGAGTAAAGATAGTCCCTTTAGTTTTGGTGGCGGAAAAGAAAAGCAAAGCAAGCTCAAAGAGTTCAGTATCAATTTAACTGACCTAGCTAGAGAAGGTAAGTTAGACCCCGTAGTTGGTAGATATCCAGAAATCGAAAGAGCGGTACAAATTTTGGGTAGACGGACTAAAAACAATCCAATTTTAGTCGGAGAGCCTGGAGTTGGTAAAACTGCGATCGCGGAAGGATTGGCTCAACGAATTGTTGAAGGCGATGTTTCTTCTCTCTTAGCAGACAAGGAAGTAATCAGTCTAGATATGGGTTCATTACTTGCAGGAACTAAGTTCCGTGGTGAGTTTGAAGAGCGTCTAAAGTCGATTGTTGATGAGGTGCGCAAAGCAGGAAATATCATCTTAGTAATTGATGAGATTCATACTATCGTTGGCGCAGGCGCAATGGGCGGAGCGATGGATGCTGCGAATATGCTCAAGCCTGCTTTAGCCAGAGGTGAAATTCAATGCCTCGGTAGCACCACTCTTGATGAGTTTCGCCAATATATCGAGCGGGATGCAGCATCCATCGCTCCGCCCATTGCGCCTGCGCCAACGATAGTATGAATCTCATCAATTACTAAGATGATATTTC
>JBCBEA010000176.1:0-7774 GCA_038529195.1 Cyanobacteria bacterium J06600_6 | reverse complement strand
TCAAGCCAATTTATTTTAGCTAATAATTATTCTCCCAGCATTGGAACTTTTGGAGGTACGATTAATGTAAGCTATCATTTGCTCGGGTTTGGTGATATTTTAGGATTTGGATATACAAGAACAGAAGGTCTAACACGATATAGTGGTAGTTATTTACTTCCTATTAATAAATACAACGGTACGATTGGATTAAGATACACTAGTGCAGACACTGAGATCGTTGAAAATCCCATATCAGCGCTAGATATCAAGGCAAATTTTGAAAGTTTCTCTTTAGAAGTTAGACAACCTGTAAGTTTTAATCAACAAACTGAATTAGCATTTGCAATCCAGTTTGAACTCATTGAAAGCGAAACTTTTGTCGATCGAGATTTTTCTTTTGCTTTTGTAGACGGATTAGAAAATGGAAAAAGTAATCTCAGTATTTTACGATTGACTCAAGAATATTTTGATAGAAGAAAAACTAGCTCAATTGCTCTGAGATCGCAATTTAATGTCGGGGTTGACGTATTTGATCCTACCGTTACGGAAGTAGGAGTTGATAGTCTTTTTTGGAGTTGGAAAGGGCAGGGACAATGGTTGAAAAAGATTGATAATATTTTACTTTTGTCAAGTCTAAATGTACAGTTTACTGACGATAAATTACTACCAATAGAGCAGCTTTCATTAGGTGGAGTAAATAGCGTCAGAGGGTATCGCCAGAATTTGAGTATTGGCGATAATGGCATTGTTGGAAGTATAGAATTACAAGTACCTTTGATCCAAAAATCTCACTGGAAATTAAATTTTATACCATTTGTAGATGCGGGAACTCTTTGGAATAATTTTACTGAAGATTTGGATTACAGTACATTGGCATCAGTAGGATTAGGAGTCAATTTTACATTAGGAAAAACAATTGATGCCCAAATAGATTATGGTATTCCTCTAATTGAAGCCGAAGCACCAGAAAGTTTTTCTACAGAAGAAAGAGTAAGTTTTCGGCTATCCATTCAACCTTAAAAAATTATCCAATAATTGTTTTCAATGGATTTTGCATGTTAAATTTCTAATAAATTAAGGGATGTATTTATTAATGCTCAAATGCTAACTCATCAACAACTGATACCTTGCCCTACATGCACTTTTCTCAACGATCCTTCTTGTTCTGTATGTCAAATTTGTAATTCACCTTTGATAGACGATACGGATTCAGAAAAAACAGATCTTGTAAACAAGCAAACCACAGTCAAAGTAAAGACCCCAAAAAAAATTCGATCTAAAGTCTTATTATTATTTATCTTAACGATTAGTATCGCTTCCATCTCCAAAGTTTTCCCGACTCATATTGTTACCCACTCACTTTTTTCTCGGAATGTATTGAATGAGCGTGGAGACATTAAACTATACAATACTATGGAGGAAGTACCTAACGTTCCTAATGGTATTGCCGATTATGGAGGGGCAATCTGTTTTGCAGCATTAAAGCGAGATGGAATGAATACTGCAATTGAAAATGCACATCCAAAATTCAAGCTGCGATACATCGAACCAATAAACGGCAATCCTGGGTGTACGACAGGCATACAAATGCTGTTAGACCGCAATTTAACCATAGCTCAAAATAGTCGTCCATTAACTGAAGCAGAATTAGATGTAGCAGAATTGAGGGGATTTAAGCTAGAATCAGTGCCAATTGCTATTGATGGCGTTGTATTTTATGTAAATAAATCTCTAGGGATAAAATCACTTTCGATTGAGGAAATTCAAGATATCTACAGAGGAAAAATTACTAATTGGCAAGAGCTTGGAGGAAATGATTTACCTATCGTACCAATAAGTTTAGATCCTCAAATCGATAGCATTTTGCGGCTATTGATGAAAACAAAAGATGCTCCTATGATTGACGATCGAGTAGTTATTACTCGCGATTATACTTCAGCAATCAGACAAACTTCTACTACTCCAGGAGCAATCTCCTATGCGTCTGCTGCAATTTTGAGGGGACAGCAATCAATTAAACCGATTGCTTTGGCTCTCGACAAAAATTCTCCAGCAATTCCTGGCTTGTTAGCTGATGGTAGTGTTAATCATGTGGGTTTTGAAAAGAACTTTTATCCTTTAACTAGACCTTTATCTATAGTATTTCGTAGAGATAATACGCCATCAGAACAGGCAGCAGTAGCATATATTAATCTAATTCTGTCTAAAGAAGGACAAAAAATTGTTAAAAGTGCTGGTATGATTCCGATACATTATGATAGGTAATGTAAAAATAAATTTACTACCTTTTCCTTCCACGCTTTCGACTCTAAGAATTCCTCTATGAATATTAACGATCTTTTTTGCTAAATAAAGTCCTATTCCATAACCAGTTTTTTCATTATGGTAGCTTTTAAATGGCAAAAAAATTTTCTTTAGGTAAGGTTTTGGAATTCCAACTCCATTATCTTCAATAATAAATTTAATATTATTATTGATCAATCTTGTTTTAATCCTAATTGTAGGACGATATCTATTCGTAGCAGTTTTTCCTTTTGCTTTTACTGCCAAAAAAGCGTTAGCAAGCAAATTTACGATAATTATTTCCAATGCTGCAGGACTTAGGTTAATCTTGCTATTAGAATTTACTTGGCTAAAATAATTTATTTTAGGATCGTATTGTTCGATAAGGTTTAAACGTAGATTGTTTTTATTTTCACACTCAACTATAAAGTAATTACTAACTATCTGTTTGGCTGTTTGATTTACATCAAATAGTTTTCCAGACTCTTGAACATTCAAAAAGCAATAACGAAGAAATTGTTCACTTGTTCGACGATATTTCCTAATTCTATTGTTTTGAGCTTCAATTTCCACTACAGTGTCACTTATAGTTTCTAAGCGTTCGACAATATCTATTTTTTCTTCATCGGTCAAATGCTCGCTTATTAAAGTGTATTCAATTTCTTTAATGTGATCGCAAATTGCATCCTGTCCTTGAGATATATTTTCGGGAATATTCTTTAAATTATGGAGTAAATTTTCGTTAAATCCTTCCAAAGCATGAATTTTGTTTTGTTCTCGTTCTCTTTCTAAGTAATAAATTAAAGCTATGTAAGCGATCCACATACTTGCTAAAATCCAAGCAATAGGTAACCACGATCCCAAGCGATGAGCAATAAAAGTACATAAAATTAAAATTCCTGTTATTGAAAATGCGTAAGGCAGAACAACTACATATAAATTTTTGTTGGAAAAGCGGTACTTGTCGATAAATTTAATAATGCCTCCTATAGATCCCAAGAACAGAATTATTTCCATTATTTTTGGTGCAGGAGTCATCAAAGGTCTTTTGTCGAGAGCTGCACTAACTATAGAGCTAAAAGTTTGAGCGACTATTTCTACTCCAAAAGTTTCTGCACCGTAAGGACCAGTTCTATCAGTTCTTTGCCACCTATTAAGTGGCAAAGTGTGCCTGTCGCCAGTATCAGAAGATACATTACCAATTATTACCAAGCGATCAAAGAATAAGTCTGATGGAACTTGGTTGCTGATAACTTCGGCAGTAGAAACTCTTTTAAATATATTTTTTCCCTTACGCCAATTGATTAAAAAATCTAACCCTGCCTTATCATCGTTATAAGCACCAGCAAAAGCTTTTAACGGATTCATGACAATCGAGTTTTGTTGATTAAAAACTTCTAAAGAATTGTCGTCGAACATTCTAGAGTCCCAACCTTGCTTTTCTAAATATTTAGTTGCTAACCCTACACCTAAATAGGGAATACCCGCTGGCTTGCCTTCATTAGTCAATTGAGGAAAAATATAAGCACGACGAATCATACGATCTTGATCGCTAGGAAGATCTGTTGCACCAACCTGCATTTTCTCTTTGAGAATTTTTGGAGGATTTATTTTTGGAGGAACTACTTTCTCAATGCCAAATAAGTTAGGAGTTGATCGAAATAAATTTTGTAAGCGATTGTATGCTTGACTATTCTCTTGGTCGGTTAAATTAGGAGAAGTAACAGGAATATCACGGTAAATATCAAAAGCAATTAAACGGGGTTGTTGAGCTTTAATCTTCTCGATTAAAGAAGAAAGAGTGTTATCAGATATAGTTGTTTCTTCTAAATATTGAAGATTTTTTTCATCCCATTCTACTAAGATAATTCTTTCTTCTATTGGCTCTGTAGAACGAAGATAAAATCCCAAGTCATAAAATGCCAGATCCAAATTTTTTAAAATGCCACTCCAACTCAATAATATTACTGGCAAAATCACTGATAGCAAAATGTATCTTATCATTCTGATTTTTGATGTATTATTGTTATTTCTGCGCTACTTAGCAATTGAGTTAGATAATTAGTTTGGTTTTCTCTTTCTTCTTTCTGCTCTCTTTCTTTTTCTTCAATTGCTAATTCTAAAGCTTCATACCAAAAACCATGTTTGGCGTAAATTGCTGCTTTCTTTGCTTGATTTTCAGCTTGACGAAGTTGAGTTTCTGCATGAGAAGAAGGTTTACTTCGTTTTACTGCTGCTCCCAAGACTTCTCGATATTCATCTTCATTATTTTTGCAGGGAATAGCTACGTACCATAGATAGACTTTTCCCAATTGAAGTTTTGTAGATTTGGGCAGCATAATTTGATTAATGCCCTCTGAAACAACAAAAGTTTTCTCAGCTAAGGTAGTAGCCGTTTGGGGATCGACCAAAGTAAACTTGAAGGACTTTTCAGGAGCAACTCGATTGGCAACGACAAAAAAAGATGGTCGTTCAAAAGATGTATGATGAACGACTTCGGATTTAGGAACTAGTAGAGAAATTGATTTTTCAGTTACGTCGCTTTGGCAATTTGAGCGAGAACCGCTTCCTACAGTACGCCGTTGCTCTACTTCTTCAGTTTCTTGAGAGACATAATCCCCAAATAAATTAGCTTGAGTTTTTAAAGTAAATATCAAAGGTGAAGCAATGAACATTAAGAGTAATATAATCTGAATTTTAAACATGAATTGTATTGTGAAGATATATCAATCAATAATTAGCTTATTAGATTGATCTACAACTATTTTTCTAAGGTGTTAGTTCAGACAATCTCAATAGCTACAATCTGATATTATTACAAACAAAAATGTTTATCAAAGAAGTTTGTTGTTATGTCGAGAGATCGTCTTGCGAAATTGGGATTGATTTCCGTGATTGCTGCATTATGGACATATTTTCCTGTTAATGCCAACATTAGCTTAGAAAAATCTAACTACAAACAGAATTCTACCTTGAAATCCGAGGAACAAGGTAATTTAGTTCAATCAGCAGAAAAATTAAGAGAACAGGCAAGTATATATTCAGATTTAAATAAAACTAAACAAGAAATAGAAACTTTACTAGAACTTTCTCGAATTTACATTCGCCTTGGACGATACAACTCTGCTTTAGAAGAACTAAAAGTAATTTTGACTCTATCCCCCTCAAAATCTGCTTTGGCAACAACACAAAAAATTTTAGGAAATACATATAGTGGATTAGGAGAGTACGAACAAGCTATTAAACATTATGAAAGTAGTTTAAAAAAACCAACTATTAAATCTCAATTATCGACATTAAATAATTTGGTACAGGCTTTAAATAATCGTAGAGAAAATCAGTTGGCTCTTGCTAGAGAAGTTCGTCCTGAAGAAGCTAATCAATATTTGACCCAAGCAACGAGCGATCGCATTTTAGCTCGAAAATATGCGTCACAAGCGTTAGCTTTAAGTCAGAATGAAATATCTACTTCTGCTGTTCGCGCTTTAATTAATTGGAATAGTCAATGGCAGCAGCAAAAATTAAAGTCTAAATATTTAGATAGGGGTAGCGAAATATTAGAAAAGTTACCGCCATCAAGATCTCTGGTTTATCTAACGATCAATTGGGCAAAAATAGATCGAGATCGTAGAATTTATTGGCTAAGAAAAGCAGAACGTGTAGCTGAGGTTATCGCAGATGATAGAGCAAAAAGCTATGTATTTTTGGAAATAGGTTATTACTACCAAGATACTCAAAACATAGAAAAAGCACTTTCATATGCAAAAAAAGCGCAGTTAAAAGCACAGTTTTCCTTCACAGGGGAAAGCCTTTACCGTTCACAAAGCCTAGCAGGGAAGCTTTATCAACAAATTGGTAGTACAAATGCAGCGATAAAAGCATACCAAGGCGCGATCGTTTCTATTGATACTATTTATCAAAGTGTCATTGGGACAGAATCAAGACAAATAACCATAGCCGAATTTGAGCAAGAAATCGAACCAGTTTATCGGGAAACACTAAAATTAATTCTAAATAATGCTCAAAACGATAGTGAAACTCTCAATGAAGCTTTGTTAGTTTATGACAAACTGAGGCTAGCACAGCTACGTAGTTACTTTGGAGATAATTGTTTTGAAGTTAGTCGAGAAGATTTTTCCAATCAAACCGTTTAAAAAAATAAAAATGCTGTTTTAGTCAATTCTATTATTTTAGACGACGAGGTATTTTTTATTATCCAGCTTGACGATGGAAGAGTACTAAAAAGCAGCACTAAGATTTCTAAAAATGAATTGATTAAACTAGCCCAACAATGGCAGGTATCTTTAAATGATGGCAGTAATTGGGATTTTCGCTCTGGTTCAAGTTTTTTCTATGAATTAATTCTTAAACCTTTTGAAGCAGAATTAGAAAAAGTTAATCCACAAGTTCTAGTTTTCATCCATGATGGAATTTTAAGAAATTTGCCGATGGCAGCTTTGTATGATGGAGAAAAATTTCTGGCTCAAAAATGGGCTAATGTTTCTTCAATTGGTTTGAATTTTACTTCAATAGCTAAAAAACAAGAAGATTTTGAAGCTTTAGTTTTTGGTCTGGAAGATTCTCCTGCTGGTTGGTTACGGTTAGAAAATGTAAAACAAGAAGTTACTTTTGTTCGGGATCTTCTTGGTGGAGAGAAATTTCTTAATTCCCAATTTACCGTAAATAATCTGTCCAATCAATTAGAAGAAAACAATTATTCTGTGGTTCATCTGGCTACTCATGGATATTTCGGAGGAACTTCGGAAACCTCATTCATTTTGGCTTACGATCGCAAAGTCTCAGCAGCAAAATTAGAAGAAATTTTGTTAAAAAGCGATCGTGTAATAGAACTTTTAGTTTTAAGTGCTTGTGAGACAGCAGTTGGAAACGAACGTTCTTTATTAGGATTGGCAGGAATAGCTGCTAGAAGTGGTGTAGCTTCTACTTTAGGTAGTCTATGGCAAGTTCAGGATGACCAACAGTCCGAAACAATTGAAGGTTTCTACACTCAGATTAAGATGAATAATGTTAATAAAGCGATCGCTTTACAGCAAGTTCAAATCGAAAAAATTAAAAATCTGGCTCATCCTCAACAGTGGGCAGCACTTAACTTAATTGGGGATTGGTGAAGAGCTATAAGTTAATATGTAGTTACATTTCAGTTATAAAACATAACCACTATGCCTAATATTACAGAGAGGGATATTTCCGATGAAGTATACAAGAAGATCAAGAAAAATGCAGAAGCTAATAAAAGGAGCATTAATTCTGAGATTTTGTACGGTTTAGAATGCAATTATAGCGAACCGAAGCAAAATAAAGATATAACTCTAACTCGCCTTAAAAAGTTAAGAGACAAAACTAAAGGCAAAATTTATTTATCAGATGCGGATATTCTTAAAGCGAAGGAAATTAGAGACTGGTTTAAGTGCTTATGATTATGAATATACTTTTTATCATTTAAATCTATGTTAGTTAATCTAGATTAACTAACATAGATTTAAATGAT
>JBCBEA010000175.1:0-7802 GCA_038529195.1 Cyanobacteria bacterium J06600_6 | reverse complement strand
AAATATAAATAAGTTGAGATTTCAAAGCCAGAAAATTTTATGATTTACGACCAACAGACTGCTAGTCAAACTGAAACGGTTTTACAAGCAGAAAATGTCAATGTGTATTATGGTGACTTTCTAGCGGTAAAAGGTATCTATTTAAATGTTCCTAAAAATAAAGTAACGGCATTTATTGGACCTTCAGGCTGTGGCAAAAGCACTTTATTGCGCTGCTATAACCGTCTTAACGATCTAATTCCTATTTTTCGTTTAGAAGGACTTGTAACGTATAACGATCAGAACCTTTACGGCAAAGATATTGATCCAGTCCAGGTCAGAAGAAAGATTGGGATGGTGTTCCAAAGACCGAATCCCTTTCCTAAATCTATTTATGACAACATTGCCTTTGGTGCGAAAATTAATGGCTACAAAGGTAATATGGATGAGCTGGTAGAGCGATCTCTGCGTGGCGCAGCACTCTGGGACGAGGTTAAGGATAAATTAAAACAAAGTGGATTGGCTTTAAGTGGTGGGCAGCAGCAAAGACTATGTATTGCCCGGACGATCGCCCTGCAGCCCGACGTAGTTTTGATGGATGAACCCTGTTCGGCTCTCGATCCAATTTCAACTCTGAAGGTAGAGGAGTTAATTCACCAGCTGAAAGAAAATTACACTATTGTAATCGTTACTCATAACATGCAGCAGGCATCGCGGGTAGCTGACTACACTGGTTTCTTCAACGTAACGGAAGTAGAGGGCGGAAACCGTCAGGGATATCTTGCCGAATTTGCTGCTACTGAACAGATTTTCCAAAACCCTCAAGAAGAAGCAACCCAGCAGTATGTTAGCGGTCGTTTTGGCTAGCGAGAAACAATGATGGCAACGGTAGAATTGCCTGACTCTCTCAAGACAATCAGTTCATGGTAACAGCTTAGATCTAGTAAATGAACTAACTTTGCTAAGTCTCAGGGGCAGTTTATTGATAATATGAGGGCAATCTGGGATCGTTACTTCTAAAATTTATGTTTTCAAAAAAATACTTATCTCGTCTACTAGCTTTAGTATTGGTAGTCTCTTTAAGCTTGATGGGCTGTGCTTCTAATCCTTCTGGACTTTCAGGCAACTATCGAGAAGATACTGTTGCCGTATTAGATAACCTAAGAACGGCAATTGATTTGCCCGATGACGCTAGCAACAAAAAAGAAGTTGTGACTCTTGCCCGCAAGCAGATCAGTGATTATGCTTCCCGCTACCGTCGCAACTCCAAAACTGCTGGTTTACGTTCTTTCACAACCATGCAGACTGCCCTTAATGCGATCGCTGGTTATTATAGTTCCTATGGTAATCGTCCCGTACCTGAAAAGCTCAAAAAGCGTTTGAATGATGAATTCACACAGGTAGAAATTTCCCTCAAAAGAGGCGTATAGCAAGTTTTAGATTAAATTTGAGATGATATCGCTCCTTCTCGGTCTTTCCAGATTGAGGAGGTTTTGTTTTGGCGTTCACTACGAGTAATTATCCGCTAGCTGAAAAATTTCTTGGGCAACCCGATCGCAAACTCCGGCTGTTCCTAATCGCGATCGCATTTCCCGATATCCTGCGGTAGTTTTTTGGCGAATATCGGGGTCATCGAGTAGCTTGAGGGCTTCTCTAGTAATATTTTCGGCGGAGACTGCTTCCTGCTGTAGTTCGGGCACTAACATGCGCTGTAAAATCAGGTTAGGAGGAGACATTAAGGGGATATCAAAACCAATTTTTCGACCGATCCAGGCAGTCAAAGGATTGATGCGGTAAATCACAACCTGAGGAACATTTAATAAAGCAATTTCTAGGTTAACCGTCCCTGATTTAGTAATTGCTAAGTCGGCAGCTGCGATCGCATCTAAAGTCTTGCCATCGAGAATTTGAGCGGGCAGATTATATTGTTCGACGGCTTTGGCAATAGCAGTCTGATAGTTAGGGAGAGAAACGGGCAGCAAAAACTTTGCGGATGGTATCTGCTGTAGAATCTGCTGGGCAGCTTCGCACATTGCTGGCAAAAGATACTTAATTTCCTGCTGACGAGAAGCGGGGAGGAGAGTAATAACTAATGTTGATGAATCTATTCCCAAGTTTGTCCTTGCCTGCTGGCGATTTGGAGCCTCTGCTAAACGATCTAATAAAGGATGTCCGACTAATACAGTATCAACGTTTTTGCTCTGAAAATATTCATATTCTCCAGGGAAAATTGCTAACAGTTTATCCACCACCCGAGAAATTTTGACAGCATTATTGAGCATTGGCACAGCCCAGTCTTGGGGAGCAATATAATAAAGCACGGGAATCTGAGGAAAATGCTTTTTGACGTAGCTAGCCAGAGACAAATTAGAGGCAGGATAATCAATTAACACCAAAATATCGGGGGAATTAGCCTGAATATATTTTTTAGTGAGATTCTGAATTTTAATTGTGGGTAGAATAAAGGGAATCGCCTCCACAAAACCCATCGAACCAATCACTGCCGTATTCGCTAAAACATTCACTCCTGCTGACTTCATGCGCTCGCCACCCAGACCCGCAATTTCTAGATCGAGCCGATGCCTTTGGGCATACTGATACAGCGACTCAGCTAACATTGAACCCTGCAAATCGCCAGAAACTTCTCCAGTACTGATAAAAATTTTCATACGGTAAATAGAAGAGGGAACATAGACGTAAACAACCTTAGCAGTTAAAAAGGAGCGAGACATCTTTAATTGGCTATCTCCCTACCAACTCTTGCCGATCTCTACATGAACAACAAAAAGTCCAGCGTCAACACAGAGTTAGCCAAAGAACGTAATCGTGCTGCTGCGGAGCGGACTTTAATGGCCTGGATACGCACCTGTCTATCTTTGATTGGCTTTGGTTTTGGGGTTGATCGGATTATTACTGCCTTACAAAAATCAGCTGTTGCTAACTATTTCGATAATCCACTGTTTTTGACTCGCATTTTGGGTCTATCCTTTATTGGCATTGGCACAGTGGCAATTATTTTAGCGGCGATCGAACATCGACAAGAATTGCGACACATCAAGCAGGCAAACTACCGCTACAAACCTCGTTCCTCTCTTGCCTTTATGGTGGCAATTTCTATTTCAGTTACTGGTTTATTTGCCTTTATCGGTATTTTAATTAAATCCTACGGTAGCTGAAATGTGCCCAGCTATAAAATCAGAACTTTGTTAGGAAATTTTAAAAATTTTTTAGAGTGAGCAAATATAACTTTTTACTTACTTTCTAGCTACGTTAAAAATTGAATAGCGAACCCGATCCACATTTTAAAAATATAGGGTTTTGCTAGTCACTATTCTTAGGTTTTAGTTTGAACTCTCAAGTGATTAGGCGATCGCAATAACCTCCAACTACTTTGACAAAGGTTTGAAGTCGAAAACGATCCCCTCTAGGTTACTTTTCAGTTACTCTCAATATGGTGCAGGACGTAGTACTGTAGTGGTAGACTTTACAATTTTTAGTTAAGCTCCCGTTTATTCTACTCAAGATTATCCATACTCCAGAGCTAGAGGGCTATGCAAGCCATAAAAAAAATCAAAAATAAGCTTCAGGTTACGCTGCGTTTTATTCCTGCTCTACGTTTGGTTTGGCAAAGTAGTCCTGGCTGGACAATAGCTCGACTAGTGTTAGTAGTGGTTCAAGGATTGTTGCCTTTGGCGATGATTTACTTAGCCAAGCTGATTATTGATACTGTTACTCTGAATTTACAAAATGCCGATCCTGCCGAGGTTTTTGCCCAGGTGTTGCCACTAATTATTATGGCGGGTGGAGCAGCAGTTCTTAACAGTTTGAGTCAGTCATTAAATGAGTTGGTAAATACAGCCCATTCGCAAAGAGTGACAGACTACATGCAGGGGATTATTCATACAAAGTCAATTGAGGCAGATCTAGAATATTACGAAAATGCCAAGTATCATGATGCTCTCCAAAGAGCACAGCAAGAAGCACCCTACAGACCACCACAAATTCTCAATCGCTTTGCACAGTTAGGTCAAAATGCTATCTCTTTGGTAGCGATGGTTGGCTTATTAGTCTCCCTACATTGGGGAATTATCGGTGTTTTGCTAGTTGCAACTTTTCCTGCAGTATTAGTTAGAACCAAGTTCTCCCGTATTATTTATAGTTGGCAGCGCCGACGCACTCAGCTAGAGCGTCAATCAATGTATTTGGGCTGGATGTTGACCAACGAACAGTTTGCCAAAGAAGTTCGTCTATTTGATTTGGGTAATTGGTTTAGCGAAGAGTATGGGCAGATCAGAGAAAAACTCTATCGAGAAAAATTAGGTATTACTTCGAGAAGATCTTTTGCCTTCTTCTTATCTCAAGCCTTTGCGGGAATATTAGTCTTTTCCGTTTTTGCCTACATTATTTATCAGACTATTCAGGGTGTTCTGCTTTTAGGGGACTTAGTACTTTACTATCAGGCACTGCAAAGGGGTCAAAATAATCTCAAGCTGACTTTAAGCAGTGTTTCAGGACTTTATGAAGACAATTTATTTCTTGCTAACCTTTATGAATTCCTCGATCTTAAGCCTCGAATCAGCGATCCAGCAATGCCCAAAACTATCCCACCCAAAATGCAGCGGGGCATTGAATTCAAAAATGTCAACTTTAGCTATGCTGACTCTACTAGACAGGCTCTAAAAGATATCAACATAACCATTAAGCCAGGTGAAACGATCGCTCTAGTGGGGGAAAACGGTTCGGGAAAAACGACTCTAATCAAGCTATTGTGTCGCCTCTATGACCCAACTAGCGGCACCATTAGCATTGATGGAATAGATATAGAGCAGTTTAGAATTGCCGATTTGCGTCGCCAGGTAAGCGTCATCTTTCAAGACTATGCCAAGTATCATTTTTCGGCAGAAGAAAATATTCGACTGGGGGATATTGATGTCCCTCCCCGCGATCGCGATATTTATTCTGCGGCGATGCGCTCTGGCGCGCACGATGTAATTACCAGACTACCTGATGCTTATGACACGATTCTGGGCAAGCTCTTTGACAGTGGCGAAGAATTAAGTATTGGTCAGTGGCAAAAGGTTGCTCTAGCCCGAGCTTTCCTGCGGGATTCTCAAGTTATCGTTTTGGATGAACCTACTAGTGCGATGGATCCGAAGGCAGAGTATGAAATCTTTAAAAAGTTTCGCGAACTGATTAAAGATCAGTCCGCAGTCCTAATTACCCATCGTCTATCTACAGTAAAAATGGCAGACCGTATTTACGTCATGGATAGCGGCAAAATCATTGAAAGCGGAACTCATGATGAGTTAATGCAGCTTCAGCAAAGCTACGCCACTTTATTTGAAACCCAGGCACAGAACTATCGTTAAGCCGATAGAAAACTACATATGACAACTACCCTATTAAAATCTGATTCATCCAGTTCATTGCGAACGCAGCCCGAAATAGAGCTATTGCTAGCCTGTTCTCGAACTAGAATTAACCCCGAAACCAAAAACAAAATTAAGGAGCTAGTCACACAAGATTTAGACTGGGCGCTTTTCTTATCTTTAGCCAACCGACACAAACTTATCCCGCTGACTTACCACAATCTTTCCTCAATCTGCAAAGATTCTGTACCAGAAGAGATTATTAGTCAGATGCGAGCCGTATATGTTTATCGTACTCAGACAAACATGTTCATTACAGCAGAGCTGCTGAAAATTCATCGTTTATTTCAGAAACATGATATTTTCGCCATTCCTTTTAAGGGTATGACTCTAGCCATGACTGCTTACAAAAATCTTTCGTTTCGCGAGTCATGCGATATCGATATTTTGATTAGTAGGGATGACTTCCCCAAAGCAACAGAATTACTCTCGACTCTTGGCTATGAAACAATTGGCTACATAGCCGAGGTTAAAGACACTCCCGAAGTTAGATATGGTTCATTTCTTCAGTCAGAAGACAACCAGAAAGGCTACGATTTTTATAATCCAACCACCAAAATTGCGATCGACCTACAGTGGTCTGTAACTGTAAAAGCTCAGGCTCACTATTTCAATCTAAATTTTGAAGATTTCAAGCAAAATGCTGGCAAAGTTTCTTTGGCGGGTAATGAGTTACCTCAATTTGCCCCAGAGACGATGGTGCTTTACCTCTGCTTCCATGGTTCAAAACACTGTTGGCAATCATTAAAATGGGTATGCGATTTAGCAGAATTTATTGGCAGCAATCCCGACCTAGATTGGCAGCAGATCGAGCAGCAATCTCGAGAGCTAAATTTAACAACTATGTTTTATTTAGGTTTGTTATTAGCACATAATTTTTATCAAGCACCTATTCCTGACTCTTTGTTAGCAAAAATCAAGTCGAATCACCGAGCAAATATCCTTTTTGACCAGGTGCGAGAACTTATTTTTACCAGACTTTTTACCCAATGGGAAGACTATAATTTTATCTTTAATCTTACTGATAGCTGGCGCGGAAAAATCAGGTTTTTGAGCAGCTTATTATTTACCCCAACGATGAAAGAATGGGAAACGGTTAAACTGCCTAGCTATTTGTTTCCTCTCTACTATGTAATCCGACCATATTTATTGACTAAACAATATCTGACTAAAGCGATCTAGAACGATCGCTCTAGTCAGATCAACCTCAAACAGATTCAAAGGCTCGTTGTTTGACAAGCTGCCACCAGCAGTAGCACCCCGCAGCTAAGAATAGACAGCCCGCTAATCTGAAACTTAAAAATAAATTGTAGCGAGATGCGATCGCTCCAACTAAAGGAGCTGCGATTGCAAAGGCAATCCGAAACACCAGGCTGTTAATGGAAAGTACTGTTGCTCTGACGGCGGAGGGTATCTGCTGATTCAGACGATTAAGAATCAACGGAGTGCAGAAACCGCGAACCAGATAAATGCCCATGATAAAAATCGAACCCCAAACCTGACGAATATTTCCCAGACAAATATAGGAAATAGCCAAAGCGCCGATTAGAATCAAAATAGCTCGCTTCATACCCAGAATTCGCTGAAGATGATGGGAATTGACCGAAGCCAGACTCATGCCCAGATGAAATATTGCCCATGCCCAACCAAAAGCCTGGATCGGCAGATCTAACTGCTGTAGATAATCTTGGGATAGCCAAACAATTAGAAAGCTAGCGCTAGAAAAAACGCTGCTAAGTAGGATCAGCCACCTCAACTGCGGACGCTGATAAATATCCGCCAGTATTTTTTTTAGTTGATTCAGTTTTTGAGGCGGAGGTCGTTTAGTAGCGTGGCGCTCAGGCTCTACTAAAGTTAATGCCAAACAAAAATAAATTACCAAACAGAACGTCTGTAGATAGAACGGATATACCAGATTAATTGCGGCGATCGCTGCACCAATGAGTCCACATACGGCTTCGCTGATACCCGCAATAGCGACTAGTCTACCTTCCCAAATCTGGTAATCCTGCTCCCGCCCCAGCTGTAAAAGAGTGTCATAAGCCAGAGCTGTATTCGCTCCTGAAATTAAACTACCTGCAACTCCTGCTAAAATTTCGGCGATCGCAAACTCCATAAACGAGCTGCCAGTACAGTAAATTAACCAGCTAGAGATCCAAACACCACTGCCGACTACCAAACAGGTTTTTCTCCCCCAAAGATCGGCTAAATATCCCGAAGGTACTTCTAACACTAAAACCGAGAGAGACAAAATAGTCTTGAGTAAAACTATCTGTTCAATATCTAGTCCAAAGCTTTCATAAAATAAAATAATTGTCGAAATTGGAAACCAAGCAAAAGCTAATCCCCGTAGAAAATAAAGCTTGGTTAAATTGGCGGAGAGAAACTGATTCA
>JBCBEA010000174.1:0-7812 GCA_038529195.1 Cyanobacteria bacterium J06600_6 | reverse complement strand
ATTGTTGTTGACCTAGTAACAGAGCAGGTAACTGTTAGACAATATCACAATTCTCACAATCCACCTATTTTGCATCGTAAAGAAACTTTTATTAGCCCAGACTATCCTCTCTATGAATCCTTTGCGGAGTTAACCAGAGAAGAAGTTGCATTAGGTCTACTAGATAATTCTAGGTATATTGGCACATTACAAGAGTGGACACGTTTATTATTACAGCAGGGTATTTCTTTGGTCGAGCATCATGTAGCCTGTCCGATTGATTCTCCTGCTGCTAAACAGAAAACCATTCTGATTGAAAGACATAAAGCAGCGTTAAAACGCTCAGATCTATCCCGACCAGTCAGAATTGCTCTAGAAGCTGATTTATTTAAAGATAATACTACTTTCTTTGATTATGGCTGTGGCTGTGGTGAAGATGTAAAGCAGATTAAAAACTTGGGTTATGTTAGCTCTGGTTGGGATCCTTACTATCGACCTGACGAGAAACCAAAATCCGCTGATGTGGTCAATTTGGGCTATATTCTCAACGTGATTGAAGATATTGCCGAACGCAGACAGGCTTTAATTGAGGCATGGTCTTTAACTAATCGAGTTCTGATTGTTGCTGCTCAAGTATTAGTAGACGATCGCCGTCGGGGTCTAGTGGCATATGGGGACGGAGTAGTTACAAATCGCAATACTTTTCAAAAGTATTATGAGCAGGAGGAATTAAAGCTTTATATCGATCAGGTACTAGAAGTAGAATCTATTCCAGCTAGCTTAGGCATTTATCTCGTTTTTCGCCATGAAGCTGAAGCCGAGTTTTTCCGCGCTTCTAGAGTATATTCCAGCCTGAGTACTCCCCGAATTCAGTCTCAAGTGAGAAATTTTGAGGATTACAAAGAGCTATTAACTCCTCTAATGGACTTCTATACCAAAAGAGGTCGCTTACCCGCTAAAGGTGAATTAGCAGCAGAAACCGCAATTAAAGAAGAATTTCGCAGCTACCAAAGGGCATTTAAACTAATTCTGCAGGCAACAGATCGCCAAGAATGGGATGCCATTGCTGAAAAACGTCGCCAAGATCTGTTAGTTTATTTGGCGCTAGGTAAATTTAGTGGTCGTCCCACGATCAGAAAATTAGCCCCTGAAATCAAGGCTGATGTTAAGGCGCTATTTGGTAGCTACAAACAAGCCTGTACGATTGCAGACCTGCTGCTAATCAACGTCGGCGACATGAAAAAAATTGCCAATCTTTGTCAAACTAGTACGATTGGCAAGCAGCTAAATGGCGCGATCGCCGTGCATATCAGTGCCTTAGAAAAACTGCCTCCTCTATTGAGGCTATATGAAGGCTGTGCTAGTCGTAACTTCTATCGTTTAGAAAACGCCAATATTGTCAAAATTTACTACAATAAGCCAAAAATAACCTACTTAGTCTATCCAGAGTTTGATACTCAAGCTCACCCTGCTTTACAGGCAACTATGGAAATAGACTTACATAATCTATCTGTTACCTACCACGATATCTCGGACGAGACAAATCCCTTAATTCTGCATCAAAAAGATGCCCTCGTTGCCCCCGATTATCCTAGCTATAAAAAGTTTGTGCGCCTAACGAAAAAAGAACAAAAGTCAGGACTACTAAAAAATCGAGATGCGATTCGTCGTTTACATGGTTGGTTACGCTGTCTACGAGAAAATGAAATCGTGATTGAAGGGCACAAATTGAGCAGTAAATAGTAGGCTCCAATATCGGCCAGATAAAAATTTCTGAAGCAGGTTTTGAGCGATTGCTAATATTCTTTAGGCGATCGCTTCGCTACCATTTGGGAGAGTCGACAATAAAAGCTTCGGCGTTTTCTTTGCTTAGAGGTTTAGAGAAGAAGAAACCCTGTCCATATTCACACTGAAGTAGTCTTAGTTGGGCTAGTTGAGCGGTTGTTTCAATTCCTTCGGCAATGACATCCATGTTTAACATGTGAGCCAGAGTGACAATCGCTTTAACAATCGCCGAATTTTCGCCGTTGGTTTGCATCTGACTCACAAAAGAGCGATCAATTTTGATAGTGTCGACAGGAAAACGATGTAAATAGCTAAGAGACGAATATCCTGTCCCAAAGTCGTCAATACTAAACTGAATATCTTGTTTTCTTAACTGGAGAATAATTTCGGTGACGGTTTCCAGATTATCAATCAAAATACTTTCTGTAATTTCTAGCTTTAGAAATTTGCCTGCCAAACCCGTCTCTTCGAGTATGTTTTGGACTTCTTTAACCAATTCTGACTCGCGAAATTGCTGCCCCGACAAATTAACGCTCATTTTAATTGGCGGATGTTCTGGATATTTAAGCTGCCAGCTACGGGTAGCCTTGCAGGCTTCTCTAAGCAACCAGCGTCCCAGAGGGACAATCAAACCAGTTTCTTCACAGACAGGAATAAAGTCGGCCGGACCAATCCAACCCTTGGTAGGATGATTCCAACGCGCCAGAGCTTCGAAACCCGACAGAGTACCTAAAGCTAGGGATGTAATGGGCTGGTAATAAACTTCAAATTCACCTCGATCTAAAGCCCGACGCAGGTCTGTTTCTAACTCTAATCTCTGTAAAGCGCGATCGCGTAGGGAGCGATCAAAGACTTCATATCTTGCTTTTCCCTGCTCTTTGGCACTGTACATAGTTAAATCTGCATCTCGCAGAATATCTTCTGGCTTTTCGTAGCCCTGGGAAGACAGAGCAATACCGATACTAGCGGTAGAAAATAATTCGTATCCGTCGATGTGAAAAGAAAAGCTGAGAGTTTGATAGATACTTTCGGCAACTAGGGTCGCTTCTGACTTGGTAGAAATATTTTCTAGCAAAATCGTAAACTCGTCCCCTCCCAAACGAGCTACCGTATCAGTGGGGGAAATTGACTTTTCTAAACGTCGAGCTATTTCAATTAGCAACTTATCGCCGATTAAATGACCCACGCTATCGTTGACTACCTTAAAGCGATCTAAATCTAAAAACAGAACGGCAAATAAATAACCATTTTGGCTCTGGCTACGCTTTAACTGCTGTTCTAAGCGATCCATAAATAGGGCGCGATTGGGCAATCCGGTTAAAGCATCATGGAGAGCATCGTGAAGGAGCTGCTTCTCCATCGATTTACGTTCGGTAATATCGACAATTTGATTATTAAAATGAAGCGGTTGTCCTTGAGTATCGCGAACGACTAATACCTTGAGCAAGGTATCAACTATCTGACTATTTTTAGCAATGAAACGTTTCTCAATTTGAAAAACAGATTCGTTACTAGTGATCAACATCTGCTCCAGATTATGATGCATTTCCCAGTCATCGGGATGACTAATCTCCACAAAAGATAAATCTAGTAATTCTGCTTCTGAATAGAGTAATGCATCACATAAAGCCTGATTAACCCGAGTGAATCTACCTTTGAGGGTACTAATCGCCATGCCAATTGGCGCTAGTTCAAAAGTTAGACGAAACTGTTCTTCACTCTTTCTCAGAGCCTCTTCTGCATCCCGTCGTTTGGTAATATCTTCAGCGATACCCACAAATCGATCTACCTTACCCATTACATCTCGGACGGGAAAGGCACGAACCCTGACCCAGCAAATAGATTGATCGGGGCGAATGATGCGATATTCCTCCTCAAAATCATCACCTGTACGAAACTGAGTCTCGATTGTGGCGATCGCTTTAAAAGAATCTTCAGGATGAATTGCAAATAGCCAGGATTGGGGATCTTCATACAAACTCTGGCAGCTACGTCCCCAAACTTTCTCATAGGTAGGACTAATGTATAAAATCTCATCTGTCTTAGCAGAAATAACAAAGAAAACTTCCCGCACATTCTCAGCGATTTGGCGAAATCTCTCTTCTCGTTCGGTTAACTGCTGAAATTCTGTTCTTAGTCTTTGATTCTCAGCTAGAACTTCTTCTACACGATTTAAAAGAGAATTTTGCTGTTGCAGAATTCCTACTATTTCTTCAGACATCTGAATTAAGCTACAGGTAGCGAAAATGACCTTCCTATCATGCCCAATTTGCTGACTAGATTAACATTATTGAGAATCGGCGCTTGCTGATATCAGTACATAAGCTGGACAAAATTGATTCAATTCCAAGTCCTGATAACTTTGCCTGTAATTTTTTTGTTGTACCAGGGAGTATTGGCAGCAGGAGACATAAGCTGATTTTGATCGGCTGTCCAGGTTTGCTCAGGATCGAACAATACCAGCTCGGCAGGTTGTTCTGGGGCAATCGCCTTGGTTTTCTGCTGTAAACACTGACGAGGACGAGTGCTCAATGCCTGCCATAATTCGATCTCCGTCCACTTACCTGTAGCGATAAATTTCTGCCATAGTAAAGGCAAAGCCAACTCCAAGCCGATCGCTCCTGGGGGGGCAAGGGCAAAAGCTACGGTTTTTTCTTCGTAGGTATAGGCTTGATGGTCAATCGCAATCGCGTCAATAATTCCTCGGCGTACTCCCTCAGCTAAAGCAAGGCGATCTGACTCATTTCCTAGAGGTGGTTCGAGGCGTAAATTTGGATCATAGCTGCCTACCGCTTCACTATTCCAGAGTAGGTGCATCAAGGTGGTGCTGGCGGTGACGTTAACTCCTCTTGCTTTGGCATCAGCAATTAACTCAACTCCCCGCTGTGTAGAAACTCTCATTAAGTGAATCTGGGCTGGTATTTGAGCTGCCATTTCTAATACGGCTGCGATCGCTGCTGCTTCTGAATAGCCAGGATTGCCTGCCATACCGTAGCGAATTGAAATATCTCCTTCTCTGACTACACCGTTCTTGCCTAGTTCGTTTTGATGAAGGTCAACGGCGACGGTTTTTGACCAAGGCTGAATATATTCTAAGATCTGCTTAAAAACATCAAGATTACTCAAATTGTGACTAGTAGCGAAGCCAATTACTTCAGACTGTAACTCTGCGA
Source organism: Cyanobacteria bacterium J06600_6 (assembly GCA_038529195.1). Classification (GTDB taxonomy): domain Bacteria; phylum Cyanobacteriota; class Cyanobacteriia; order Cyanobacteriales; family Xenococcaceae; genus Waterburya. Next base: position 2,875 of record JBCBEA010000174.1, on the reverse strand, counting down.
GCGAATTCATTTTGCGCTGCTGGAAATCCCATGCCGAACCCCAAAAATTCAGGTGAGGTAAGTGGGTAGAGCGATCGCTCTTAGCCTGCAAGAAACTACTCTTATTTTTGAGCGCGGCAATTACATCAACATTATTGAGTGCGGGAATAGTATCGGGCAAGATTCCTATTTGGGTAAATCCCCCTGCTGCACCGGCTTGAGCTAATTCTAGTAAAGTTTCTCTCGACTCATTGCCTGGCTCCCCACTATGGCTGTAAAGGTCGACCAGTCCTGTCCCTAAAACTAAACCCCCAGGCTGAATAACTTCAGTTGCAGTCGGATAGTCTAAAATGCGATCGCCAATTTGTTCTATTTTGCCGTTGGCGATCAGCACATCTGCTAATCGATCTACCTGTAGAACTGGGTCAATAACCCTTACCTGTTGCAGCAATTTCATGATTTTCTAGCTTCTTAACTAAAATCTGTTGACATTATGTACGGCAAATCACCATAATAATAGTTTGTGTAAACTTTAGCTTCCAAATAAACTCTTGGCTAATGTTATCGTGATCGGAGCCCAGTGGGGTGACGAAGGAAAAGGAAAAATAACCGATCTACTTAGTCGTTCGGCAGATGTTGTGGTTCGCTCCCAAGGTGGAGTTAATGCAGGGCATACTGTCGTCGTAGCCGAACAAACTTTTAAACTGCACTTAATTCCTTCGGGAATTTTGTATCCTAGTACAGAATGTATTATTGGCTCTGGGACAGTAATCGATCCTCAAGTTTTGATCGAAGAAATAGAGCAGCTAAAAGCCTTAGGTGTAACAGTAGATAATTTGCATATCTCTCAGACTGCCCATGTAACCATGCCTTACCATCGCAAGATCGATCAGGCGTCGGAAGAAAGCAGAGGAGAATATAAGATAGGCACTACTGGTCGAGGCATTGGTCCTACCTATGCTGATAAATCAGAGCGCACTGGGATTCGAGTTTTAGATTTGATGAACCCAGAACACCTGCGTAAGCAGCTTGGTTGGACAATCAATTATAAGAACGTAATTTTAGAAAAACTATATAACTTACCTCCCTTAGACTCAGAGAAAGTAATTGACGAGTATCTAAAATACGCTGAGTATCTCAAGCCGTTCGTGGTTGACAGTTCTCTCAAAATTTATGAAGCGGTAAAAGAGAAAAAAAATATTCTGTTTGAAGGCGCGCAGGGAACCTTGCTCGACCTCGATCATGGTACTTATCCTTATGTGACTTCTTCTAATCCCATTGCTGGGGGTGCTTGTGTTGGTGCCGGGGTAGGACCCACTACTATCGACCGTGTAATTGGCGTTGCCAAGGCCTACACTACTCGTGTCGGCGAAGGTCCATTTCCCACCGAGCTAAATGACGAAGTTGGTCAGCTTCTGGGCGACTTGGGAGCAGAATTTGGGACAACAACTGGTCGTCGTCGTCGCTGCGGTTGGTTTGACGCTGTAATTGGTCGCTATGCTGTTCGGATCAACGGCTTGGATTGTTTGGCAATAACTAAGTTAGATGTGCTCGATGAACTCGAGGAAATTCAGGTTTGCGTTGCCTACGATATTGATGGCGAAATTTGCAATCACTTCCCCACTAACGCCAGTCAGTTTGCTAACTGCAAGCCTGTGTATAAAACTTTGCCTGGATGGCGGAAAAATACAACTGACTGCCGTTCTCTTGCCGATCTTCCCAAAGAAGCGCTGAATTATCTCAAGTATTTGGCAGAGCTAATGAAAGTACCAATCGCCATTGTTTCTGTCGGACCTGGTCGCGACCAAACGATTATCGTCGAAGATCCAATTCATGGTCCAAAAAGAGCTTTGCTTGATGCAGACGGTGTGCCAGTTGAATAAGCATTTGCCCAACTACTGACAGTACTGAATACTGAATGCGAAACTTGTCGAAATTTTAAACCAGACTACTTATCACCAATTCAATCATTAAACATGAATATTACAGTCGAATGTCAATCCCGCCCTGAAGGGAGCAAACCTAGAGCTTTACGTCGCGAAGGATTAATTCCTGCTGCGTTATACGGTCATGATGGAGATAAATCTATCTCTCTAACCATTCCTGCCAAACAAGCACAGATGTTGTTGCGAGATGCAGCAATCAACAACACTTTAATCGATTTGAAAATTCCTGATATTTCTTGGGCTGGAAAAGCTTTGATTCGAGAAGTACAGGCTCATCCGTGGAAAAGAACTTTGCATCACCTCAGCTTCTTTACAGTTTCCGCCAAACAAAAGGTAGAGATCGTAGTTCCAGTAGTTCTAACAGGTAACGCTGCGGGTGCGAAAGAAGGTGGTATCGTTGAGCAAATCATGACAGAGCTACAGATTAGCTGTGCAGCAGACAGCATTCCTGAGTCCATTGAAATTGACGTTACTAATTTTGAAATTGGCAGTATCCTTCACGTTGGTGAAATTATTTTGCCAGAGGGATCCGAAGTACTAGACGATCCTGAACGTACGGCTATTTCAGTTGTTCTTCCTGCAAAACCTGTTGAATCTGAAGATGAAGGTGCGACAGAAGTTATTGAGCAATCAGCAGATAAAGCAGATGCTTAATTAGTTTGGTAATATATTGGCGATTTGCCAGCTTTTCTCTTAATTTGTCTACAATTGACCGAAAAACCAGAGGTATCCATCTCTGGTTTTTGCTTGTCCAGATCTTTGTCAACGGTAGGTAAAATATCCAAAAAGTATAATTACCAAAAGATTGTCCAGCTAATTTGATTCATGTAAGATTAAACGATTTTGTGCTGGATCGTAGCCGTAAATTTCTCGACCGTGAGAAGCCGTAATAATTTCTCCAGGAGGAGGACACCCTAGCTTTGAGATGCAGGCGATCGCCTGTTCTAGAT
>JBCBEA010000173.1:0-7813 GCA_038529195.1 Cyanobacteria bacterium J06600_6 | reverse complement strand
ATAATTTACTGAGAGTTGATAACTAATTGCTTTGCTTCTGTCTCGATCGCCTGGAATTGAGTGACTAAAGGTAAAATCTTCTGTTCTTCTTCTTCGACATAAGCATATATATCAGTAAAGTTGCGCTCAATTTCTTCATAAATAATGTCGAGTTTAGAATTAAGCTTGGTGGATATTTCGCTTTCAAATCGAGCTTTCTCGTTATCTAGTTTTTCTTCAAACTGTTTGATAATTTTACGTTTTTTTAGCACTAGCGTCCCTCCTGCAAACAGTAGACCAACGCCAGCAAAAGCAGTGCCGATAATATCGAGAATAACGATTTCCGTGATGGTCGCGATCGCCGTTCCCGCGACTGCTGCTGCTCCACCACCTAAGAAACGAGGTGCAACGCTGGCATTAACTGATTCGATGGAATTGAGAAAAGATTTGTCATCGAGGAGAGTGGAAACTCGCTGCTGTACGTCTTCAACTATTTCCTGACGGCTTTCTAGAGTGTTAACGGCGATCGCATTAGTGGTGACATGATTAACTTTAATATCTTGGAGATCGTCTACCAGACTTTGTAATAAATCTCTGATTCCCCCCACAAAATGTTTAATACCATCCTGAGATATTTCTCCCAGGGAGGCTTTTAGCTCGTTTTCGCAGCTTTGTTTCAGTTCATCCATCCAGGTAGGAGCCGATTTTTTGGTTCTAAACAATACGGCAAATGAGCCTTTAATTAGGGTCAGAAGAGATAACTGCTCGCGGAAATCTTCTTTAACGCGATCGGTAATCCGGTCGTATTGAGTTAACAGACGGGCAATTAAAGACTCTAGCTCAAAACCGGACTGGCGCTTATTTTGTAGCAGCTTTTTCTTAATTTTGCCGACAATGGCTCGATCTTTAGTTAGCTGCTGTTCGACTGCCACTAAGTCTTGGCGTAACAGATCGATAATCTGCTCGCTGGTTTTTCTCACTCCTTCCAGCTTTAATCTTTTATTGCTGCCATCTTTGAGGGTTTGCTGAATATAGTTTCTAACTTCGTTAAAACCACTAATGTCCTGTTCTCCATTCACCTCCCACTCCACAGAGGTTGCAAAAACAATTGGAGATTGAATGCCCTTTTGAATCGCTAATTCGGCTAACTTTTCCTTATTTTTAGTCAGTTCTTCTGGCTTAGTCAAATCTGCCTGCTGTAAAACAAACACCACTTTTTTGCGCCACTCACTGTTGACATAGTCTAATAATTCCCAAGCGCTGCGAGTATAAGGATTTTTCGCAAAGAAAACAAAGAAAATCAGGTCGCTATTGGGGATAAACTTTTTAGTAATTTCCTGATGGTTTTCAACAATCGTATTTGTTCCTGGAGTATCTACGACTGAGAGAGTTTTGAGAATTTCATTCGGTAAGCCAATCTTGCGCAGGTATTGACTGACAGTCTGTTCATACTGTTCCTGACTATAAACAAGCTGCTGAATTACGTCTGTGCAGGGATCGGCTGCGGTTTTACAAATATCTGACTGTAGCAGCGCATTTACAAAGCTACTTTTTCCTGCCTTTACTTCGCCGACGACTACAAACAAAAATGGCTCGCTGATATTACTGCGTAAATCACGAATTGTTACCTGAAGCTGCTGATTGTTAATTTCCGTAGCGAATGCTTGGAGTCGCTTCAAAAGATTATCTAAACTCGATTGATACTCAACTAATGCTCGATCAACAATCAGATTATCCATTTCTAATAAGTAATAAATAGAGAGTAAAGAGTAAGAAGGCAGTAATTAGATGAGCTAGATCGCCGTAGCCTAGACCTTTAAACAATGCTATCGTCAACTCAACACTACAAAATTAGCAAAATCAATGAGTCCTACTAGAGCAGTATTGTGTGGATATTATGGCATGGGTAATGCAGGAGATGAAGCATTATTGATGTCACTGTTACAAATGCTGCCCGATTCGGTCGAGCCAATCGTACTATCTGGTAATCCTCAGGCGACTAAGAAAAGTTACGGCGTTTATAGTTGCCCTCGCAAGTCTACTTTTAGGGTACTAAAGGTTTTACAGGAGTCGGATATTTTTATTTGGGGAGGGGGTAGCCTGATGCAGGATGCTACCAGTATTGCCAGTCCCATCTACTATGCAGGCTTAATGGCGTTGGCACAGCAGAGAGGGCTAAAAACGATCGCCTGGGCGCAGGGAATTGGACCGCTTAATAAATCTTGGACTCGCTGGTTGACTCAACAAGTTTTATTTGGCTGCAATGCAGTTAGCGTTAGAGATGGTGCTTCCGCAAAGCTCCTGGCGGATTGGCAGATTGAAACGATTCTAGCTCCCGATCCTGTTTGGGCATTGGCTAGCGAAACTCCCCCGATTTTACCCGAAACTGATAAGCCGATTGTTGCGGTTGTGTTGCGATCGCATCCTTTGCTGACCAGTCAGCGTTTACAAACTCTGACCCAGGCACTAATCGACTTTCAAGCCCAGAGCAACAGCTTCATTTTGCTGATTCCTTTTCAGCCTCAGCAGGATCTGGCGATCGCCAAGCAGATATCGGCTAAATTAGAGTTAGACCAAACCATTGTGACAATTAACAATCCTAAGCAGCTAAAAGGACTGTTTGAGCAGGTGAAAATGACGATTGGGATGCGTCTACACAGCTTGATTATGGCAGCAGCTTCTGGATCTAACTGCTTTGCTCTGAGCTACGATCCCAAAGTAAGCCGGCTAATGTCAGAAATTGAGATTTCAGGGTACGAACTCGATGCACTGCCAAAGGATTCTCAAGTAATTACTAGCGCCTGGCTAGCAAGTTTAGGGCACCCGGGAATTGAAAAAGCGAAGCTAGATTCTTTGGTAGATCGAGCCTTGATGCATCAACAGCTACTTCAAGAAGTAATTAACTGATGTTACACACTCATGATTTATTAAAATCTGAAATCAACAATTAAACAATACTGCTGATCGGTTCTATTCAACTTGGCATTTTCAAAGACAAGGTTTAAGCTGTACCCAAGCAAATCTAAAGCAAAAATCAACGAATAAATTATTTATAAATTTCACATTTATTCTGTACCTTTTAAAAAATGCAGAGCAATCTAATTACAGAAATCATTAATACATTCTAAATACGAGAAAATACTGACGCTCTTTAGATTTGGCTGTTGCTATATTCTTATTTAATAACGAGTTCTACCTAATATGAGCGAAGCCAACCACAACGCTAATTCATTCGATATCGAATCTATTTGGTATGATGACAGCGATCTCCCTCAACAGCTGCCTGACAATACTCAGTCACAGCTAAGTGAGACAGATTCACCCCCATGTCCCGAACAGCAGCCAAATACTGATGATTCAGAGCCGTTGACCGCGAAAATGGACTGGCAAAGAGTTGCTCACAAGCTCAGAGAATATAACCGCAAGCTACTAAAAAAGGTTTTTCGTCTAGAACAAGAGCTGGCAGAAATTGATAATAAGTTCAACAAACATGTCGAGAAATCCGAAAATACCGACTCACTGCTAGTTCGCCAAGCAGAAGAATTAGAAGAGTCTCAAGCCAAAATTGCCCTCTCGATTGAAAAACTGGCTAACGCTCAGCAGCAGCTAGAGGAGCGAGAACTGGTAATCAAGCAAATATCCGAACAGCACGAACTATCACAGCAGCAGGCTGCCCAGCTAGAAAGAGAATGTACTTTGCTGCAGGAAAAATGCAATCAGCAGACGTTTGACATAGTTACTAAAGAGCAAGAAAATCAGGCACTACAGAGCGAACTAGATCGTCAGCAGCACAGCGCTTTACAGCAGTCCGCCGAACTCAAAAGATATCAGGAAGCCGAATTGCGTAAAGAACAGGCAGCTAATCGTAATCAAAACTATCCTCACAATCGTTATATTCAGCCTTGGTCAAACTCGGCAATTCCCGAACCCAAAATTGCTCTGCCTAAAACCAAAATTCAGGGCGCGACACCTAAAAAAACACCTGTAACCCCTTCCTCAACAGTTCAAACCGCAGCAGAGATTGCTACCTGGTCGGCTTCAGCTGAATCTCTTCAAAAGATCAAGAAATCGACCTCGCCCCGACAGGCAACTAAGACTAAACAAATCAAGAAACCCCAGTCTTTAGCAGCAGTGGATTTACCCACCTTTCCCCGTCCTAAGTAGAGATAGAGAGCCTGACCTCACAAGCAACAATTGCCGGAATTATTTTAAGAGTTAGCTATGCATATTTAGGCTAAATTAATGTTGTTTGTGATACCAAATGGGTCATACCTGTCTTGCTATCTTCAAAGGAAGGCAGATTGTCGATCATCTATAGCAACTTGCTGAAAAATAAAGTATGCGAATCGAGCAATTGCAGGCCTTTATTGCGATCGTGGAAACGAGGAGTTTTGGTCAAGCAGCAAAAAAATGTGGCGTTACTCAGTCAACAATTAGTCGTCAAATACAGTCTTTGGAACAGGGTTTAGGACTACCCCTATTTCATCGTAGCACTCAGGCAAAATTAACTCTTGGGGGTGAGAAACTGCTGCCTCGCGCTCAAAAAATTTGCCAAGAATGGTCAAAGGCAAGTAATGAATGTGCCGATTTAATTGCGGGAAAACAGCCAGAACTGTGTGTGGCAGCCATACATTCCGTTTGCGCTCACTATTTACCGCCGATTTTGCAGCAGTTTTGTTTAGACTATCCAGATGTTCAGCTACGAGTTACAGCTTTGGGTAGCGATCGCGCCTTAAAAGTGTTGCGGGATGGTTTAGTTGATGTGGCGATTGTCATGAATAATCGTTTTTTGACTATCTCTGCGGAAATCGAGCTAGCGGTTTTATATGAAGAACAGGTAGACGTGCTGATGTCCGCAAGTCATCCTCTGAGCGGGTTCGAGCAGATTCCACCTTTAGAGTTAGTTAAGTATCCTCAGGTAGTATTCAAAGACGGTTACGGCATGCAGCGTTTAGTACAGACATGGTTTGAGCATCAAAATGTAGAGATTAAGACAGCAATGGAGTTAAATACCCTCGACGCATTTCGAGGAGTTATTCGCCAGGGAGAAATGATTGCACTACTACCCCATAAAGCTCTAACGGATTCTTATAATGATCCAACTTTAGCGATTCGTTCAATACAGTCAACCGAATTATCTAAAGTGGACAACAGGGAACGAGGAGAAAATCTGCTTTCGCGCCAGGTAGTGATGGTGACAACTAGCGATCGCCTGATGATTCCGCCGATTGCGCACTTTTATAATCTCGTTAAAGATTTTGATAAATTAGCCAAGACGTCAAAATCGCAGCTAATTAAGAGATAATTAAGCCGACGCAAGGAGATTTTAAATTTGTCTCCAATTGAGACAAAAATATTAGCATCATGAGTAATGAGTTTCGAGAATTATTAATCAGGGTCGGTAGTGGTACTCATACTAGCAAGAATCTTACCCGTGCTGAGGCAGCTAAGGCAACAGAAATGATGCTGCAGCAAACAGCTACTCCTGCTCAAATTGGGGCTTTTGCGATCGCACACCGCATTAAACGTCCAACCCCTACGGAATTGGCAGGCATTCTTGATACGTTTGATCGGCTAGGAAAAAAGCTTAAAGTCGGCGATCAACATCAGTATCAGCCTGTAGTTCTGGGGACTCCGTACGATGGCAGAAACCGTACTGTTCCTGTAACGGTAATTACCGCGTTAATTTTAGCAGCTGCAAATATTCCCGTAGTTTTGCATGGGGGAGACTGTATGCCGACAAAATATGGTTTACCTCTAGTTCAGATCTGGCAAGAGCTAGGAGTTAATTTTTCTGCTGCTGATTTAGGCACAGCTCAGAGTATCTACGAACAAACTAAAATTGGCTTCATTTATCTGCCCCAACATTTTCTTGCTGCCCACGAATTTGTAACTTTTCGGGAGCAAATTGGCAAGCGCCCTCCTTTTGCTACAGCAGAATTAGCCTGGTGTCCGATTATTGGCGATGTACATTTAACAGCGGGGTTTGTCCATCCACCAACAGAGGAGCGTTTCCGTGAGACTTTCAAAATTCGTGGTACTCAAAATTTTACCCTGGTTAAAGGTTTGGAGGGTAGTTGCGATTTGTCCCGCAATCGTACAGGCATTATGATCTTTGGTCAGTCTGAATCAAATACAGAAAATTTCTCCCGATTTTTGCTAGATCCGCGCGAACATGACTTAGGTGGTTCAGACATTGCTTTTGAATCCACTGACTTGGCGATCGCTTTAATCAAAGCAGTAATTGCAGGTAACAATAGTCCTTTACTACCGTCGGCAATCTTAAATGGTGGCTTTTATCTCTGGCGCTTTAATATTGCCCCTAACTTAGAATCAGGCTTTACTCAGGCAGCCCAAATGCTAGCCACAGGACAAGTCGCCCAAAAATTAGCCCAGCTAGCATCAACAGTATCCCAGTTAGTGAGCGATAAATCATAATGCGATCGTCCGACACCGATAAAATCCCCTCACCAATCGAGTTAAAAATACTTGATCTCTCATCATCTAAAAATATAGATGTCTGCGTTGCCTCTCCCCATAAGTTCTTGGTTGAAAATCAGTCCCAGCTATTACCAGACTGGGATAATCGGGTTAACAGTCTGATTTTAGTTTTACAACAGTCATCCATATCTTTTCAGGCATCCATTCCTCAAGTAGCTAGGGAAAAAAATCTGCTTCGGGCAAAATTTATTCGCTTTGCCTGCAACCTTATGTTTGCACTTCAAGATCGGGGCTATGCTAGCGACTTGTTCGATCCGCGCACCGGTTATCCTTTATTTGCTTCTCCAGGCACTGCTTTTGATGACAATGCTGCAGTTAAAGCGGTGCTGAACTATCCTGTTGTTAACTACGAACAGTGTTCTCTAATAACTCATCCTAGATGGGAACATCACGTTTATCCTGGCACAATCGCAACAGTTGCTGAGTGGCAACAGATTAAGCCATGTATGCAGGAAGCAATTGCCAACCAAAACTGGTCGCCAAAATGTTAATATTAAAAATGGAATCTAATAACGCAAATACTCCTCTGGGGATATTTTTTTTTCTGACAGAAAGTGTTAGGATTCATATTGAGATAAAGATCGGCGATCCAGTTCGTATTCAGTATTGATAGGTTTTTCCATAAAGTATTGATCAACGGTCAGAGCAAATCGCGTGCTTTTAACGCAGGATAATTCTCTGACTTGGTTTTTTCCCGAAATTTAAACTCTCTACATCTATTTGCATTCAGGAGACATTCAGTTCATGTCAATTTACGTCGGTAATCTCAACTATGAGGTTAGCCAAGAAGATTTAAGCGAAGTATTTTCAGAATACGGTAAAGTTAAACGAGTTCATCTTCCTACTGACCGTGAAACAGGTCGCAAACGTGGTTTCGGCTTTGTAGAAATGGAAACAGAAGCGGAAGAGGATAAAGCAATTGAGACTTTAGACGGAGCTGAGTGGATGGGTCGCGAGATCAAAGTCAACAAAGCTAGACCTCGTGAAAATCGCAGCTCTTTTGGTGGCGGCGGCAATCGAGACCGTTTCTAAGCTTCTAAACTAAATCTAAATTGCGCTTCTGAGGAGTAACTAGGTTATGATACTAGCAACCCACAGAAGCGTTTTACTGTGTAATGAGGAAATCAGACCTAAATGGCTAAACGTCGTAACGCGAAAAAAGAAAAAGCAGCCCGTAATAAAATTAATGCGCGCAAATTCCGTAAGCAAACTAGCCGTTATGGAAATCGTGGCAGAAGAAACTACAACAACAACAGTGAGAATAAGGAAACAACAGAAGCTAACAACAGCTCTGGCAACTCTAATGATTCTTCTACAAGCACCAATAGTAGTT
>JBCBEA010000172.1:0-7823 GCA_038529195.1 Cyanobacteria bacterium J06600_6 | reverse complement strand
AGCCCTGAATCAGCTTGCTTACTGGAGAGTCACCCCAGGATATGTTGTTAACAACAAGAGAAAAACTTTTAAACAGCTAGATAGACCTAGCCCCCTTTTGGGCATATTTCATTACAGTAGCGTTCTGAATAGAATTGAGAAAGCGGGAAAAATAAGCGCTTGTGTATCGAGGACTAATGAAAGAAGTTTTTTGAGTTATTTGCCCCAATCCAACTCAGCCGAGACAGCTTTCGATGATCCAATCGGTTTAGAGCCAGAATTGCTGGACTCGATTTCTCAGGATATTGTTTCGGCAGTACTCCCAGAGGAACAAAATGCTCCTAAAGCCATTAATAAATACTGGTTTCCTTATAACGATATAGAATGGCAAGGAATTCTTGAAGAGACGAGGCAATCAAATTGCGATTTAGCTATTTCTTCCCTGAGCATTACGAAAGAAAGGGAGAACGAATATAAGGTTAAATTTTCAGACCCATATTTGTATACCAACTTAGCTTTAATTGCCAACAAACAAAGTCGAAACAACTATTCTATAGATGAAGACAATATTGATTTACTGAAAATACTCAAAGGACAAAAGGTAGGGGTGTTAGATGGTAGCACGTCTCAACAAACCCTGGAAGAATTCAATAAACTTTTGCTTGCTAAAAATACGGATCAGACTATACAAATAAAGCATTTTGAAACAGTATCCGATGCATTAATCAACTTGGATACAAGGCACGATGTCAACTTTGTTTTGGCCGACAAAGTCTACACTGATTTTCATCTGTTTCAGAATAGCGAAGGTTTGCAAATGCTGTGTGAGCTAAAAGAAGATTTGTATCCCCAAGGTTTTCCCGCAGAACTAATTGGCGAGAAGTACGGTATTGCTGTAAATTACCGAGATTCTAGATTGCTACAAAAAATAAATAGAACAATAGATAATCTTAGAGAAACGCGAGAACTACGACAAATGAGAGATAAACATGAGAGTAAATATAAAGAAAACAACTCAACTATTTTCGGACAACCCATGACTTAGGCAAATTGTTCTCAATACTATACTGTGCGACGCTAGGTGTTGATGAATAACAGATGGCAAGCCAAATAGTTATATATATTAAATGTGCTTTAATGAGGCTTCTTTAGATATGAAAATCCTATTTATTAGTTCCTTTATCTTAATGACTTTCCTGAGTTCTCCCGCACTTGCTGACTGCATTTATAACGGCAGAGAATATCCACAAGGCAGCCAAGTTGATGGGTATGTCTGTCATGGTGACGGAACATGGAAAAAACAGTCGTAAGTAGTTATCCTCTACTAAATAGATGATAGACAGTCGGGAAAAGTCAAAGATTAAAAAATACTGACGTTTTGTAGCAGTATCTTCACACTGCTACGCCTTTTTGATTGTAGGTTGAGCTACTTAAAAACAGTTTTACACTTACAATTGCGATCGCCCTCTCCCTTTGATTTTCCAAACTGCGAAAAACTATCCTTGCCATAAATAGACTGTTTCCTGTATCATTAGTGATTGTGGTCAAAACTGGCAAATCTCACACTATATAGATATAAAGTCTAATCATCCCCCAGCCTGAAAAGTCGACTGCCGTTGACTAAGAGGCTAAATAAGTGAGTTTTCACTGCGTAAAGGCAAAAAACAATCTGGTTATGGGGCTAGTGAGAAATTTTATAGGATTTGCTACCTCCTTAGGAAACTGAAGGAACCTAGTTCTTTTTAAGTCTTAGAGGGTTAAGGTAACTTTAAATGTTAGTGGCAGCGAAAGCATACGCAGTATGTCAATCTGTTCTAATCGTAAATCTTAAAAAACAAAATTATATATTTGCTGCTGGACATCATAGTGAACTAGTTCTCCTAGTCATAAACGTGATGGCTATTTTTTCGTCAGTTAGAGCTACATCGCTTTGCGCTAGTAGCCTGTAGTAAATGTATGTCAGCCGAGAATCAAATTAAAACAATTTTAGGCTGGCTTGTTGTGTTGCAAAAAAAGAGTGAGGTTAAATTCGTGTCTGTCGGTATCCTTGGCACTAAACTAGGCATGACTCAAGTTTTCGATCAGGAAACTGGAAATGCAATTCCCGTCACCGTGGTTCAAGCAGGACCCTGTGTCGTAACTCAAATCAAAACTAAAGAGACTGATGGCTACAGTTCCATCCAGATTGGTTATGGAGAAGTAAAAGAAAAAGCTTTATCCAAGCCAGAACTTGGTCACTTGAGCAAATCCGGCGCTACTCCCGTACGCCATCTCAAAGAGTATCGTTTGGAAGATACGGCTAGCTATGAACTAGGAAAAGCTCTAGATCTTACCGAAATCTTCAGTACCGAAACTACCGTCGATGTTAGCGGGAAAACGATGGGTCGCGGTTTCGCTGGCTATCACAAGCGTCACAACTTTCATCGCGGTTTGATGAGTCACGGTTCCAAAAGCCACCGCGCTCCTGGTTCAACTGGTGCTGGTACTACTCCTGGTCGTACCTATCCTGGTAAGAAAATGGCTGGTCGTTATGGCGGTAAGCAGGTAACTACTCGCAAGCTAAAGGTCGTCAGAGTTGATGGGGAAAAGAACTTACTACTTATCAAGGGAGCAATTCCTGGTAAGCCTGGATCTCTGCTTAGTATTTCACCTAGCAACATCGTAGGACAGAAGTAACAGCTACAGAAATAACGGCTGATTAGTTATTGAAGAATAAACAGTAGAAACAAGTAACGATGGTTAATTTTGTAGTTAAAAATTGGCAGGGGGAAGATGCAGGCGAGGCATCCCTAGAGCTAAAAGTAGCCAAGCCAGAAAATGCGGAGCACATAGTACATCGTGCAGCAGTCCGTCAGCTAAATAATGCTCGTCAAGGTACGGCCTCTAGTAAAACTCGCGCGGAAGTGCGGGGTGGTGGACGCAAGCCTTGGAGACAAAAAGGAACAGGTCGCGCTCGTGCGGGTTCGATTCGTTCTCCCCTATGGCGAGGTGGTGGTGTCATCTTTGGACCAAAACCCAGAGACTACAGCACTAAGATGAATCGTAAGGAGAGAAGGTTGGCGTTAAGAACCGCTTTCAATTCTCGTACAGAAGACATGATTGTGGTCGAAAACTTTGGTGCGGAACTAGATCGTCCCAAAACCAAAGAAGTGATCAACGCTCTTAGCGGTTGGGGTGTAGATAAGAACGATAAAGTTCTGCTGATTTTGAAAGAAGTTTCGGATAACGTAAACTTGTCCACCCGTAACATTGCGCTGGTCAAAATGATCAAAGCGACTAACCTCAACGTAATTGACGTGTTGCACGCTAACAAAATTGTCATTTCTAAAGACGCACTAGAACAGATTCAGGAGGTTTACGGTGACGACTAAAGATAAGACTAGATTGAACGACCGAGAATTAGCAGATTTAATCCTCAAGCCAATCATTACAGAGAAAGGCACAATTCAAATGGAATTGAACAAATACGTTTTTGACGTATTGCCTAAAGCAACTAAGCCCGATATTCGAGCAGCGATTGAAAGTTTGTTTGATGTCACGGTGGTTAAAGTTAATACTCTCAAATTACCTCGCAAAAAACGTCGTGTAGGTAGATTTGAAGGTTACAAAGCTCAATATAAAAGAGCGATCGTGACCCTTAAAGATGGCGACAGTATTGCTCTGTTCCCAGACGTATAAAACGGAAGTAAATAACTCGAAAAAGCTAACTAGCAAATTATGGGTACTCGTTCATTTAGACCATATACTCCCGGGACGCGCCAGGCGGTAGTCCCAGATTTTTCGGAAATTACGAAAAGTAAGCCAGAAAAATCCTTAACTAAATACAATCACCGTAAAAAAGGTCGTAACAACCGCGGTGTAATCACAAGTCGTCGTCGTGGTGGTGGACACAAGCGTCTTTATCGCATCATCGACTTTAAACGCGACAAGCGCAACATCCAGGCAGAAGTGATTGCGATCGAATACGATCCCAACCGTAATGCACGAATTGCCTTGGTACAGTACGAAGATGGCGAAAAACGTTATATCCTTGCTGCTGTCGGCATGAAAGTTGGTACGCCAATTATCGCCAGTGAAGATGCTCCGATTGAAGTTGGGAACGCTCTACCTTTAGCAAAAATGCCTTTAGGTGAAACAGTTCATAACGTCGAGCTAGTTGCAGGCAAAGGTGGACAAATTGTTCGCGCTGCTGGAGCTGCTGCCAAAGTTATGGCGAAAGAAGGCAATTATGTAACTATCGGTCTACCTTCTAAAGAAGTGAGAATGATACGCAAAGAGTGCTACGCCACTATCGGGCAAGTTGGTAATGTTGAATATCGCAACTTAAAACTGGGTAAAGCGGGTAAAATGCGCCATCGTGGCAGAAGACCGGAAGTTCGTGGTAGTGCGATGAACCCCTGTGATCACCCTCATGGTGGTGGTGAAGGACGCGCGCCGATTGGTAGAAGTGGTCCTGTGTCTCCTTGGGGTAAGCCAGCTTTGGGTAAGAAAACTCGCAAGAAAAACAAGCCCAGCAACAGATTGATTGTTCGTCGTCGTCGTTAATAAACCGATTTACACATTATGAGCCGTTCTTTAAAAAAAGGACCTTTTATTGCTGATAGTCTGCTCAAAAAAATTGAGAAGCTAAATGCAGGAAACAAAAAGGAAGTAATCAAAACCTGGTCTAGATCCTCTACTATTCTGCCTTTGATGGTGGGGCATACAATTGCCGTTCACAATGGTCGCCAACACATTCCCGTGTTCATCAGCGATCAGATGGTGGGACACAAACTAGGAGAATTTGCTCCTACCCGTACCTTTAGGGGTCATGCTAAGGGCGATAAGAAAGGGAGACGCTAGATCGTAAATACCAACTATGGCAATAGATACAAGTAACGAAACCAAAGCGATCGCCAGATATATTCGGATGTCCCCTTTCAAGGTCAGACGAGTACTAGATCAAATTCGCGGTCGCCAATATCGAGAAGCTCTAATTATTTTAGAGTTCATGCCCTACAAAGCCTGTGAGCCAATCCTCAAAACGTTGCGCTCAGCTGTAGCCAATGCAGAACATAACAATGGTTTAGATCCTGCAACTTTGGTCATTAGCCAAGCCTTTGCTGATGGTGGTCCTGTTCTCAAACGTTATCGCCCCAGAGCGCAAGGTCGAGCCTACCAAATTCGGAAGCCAACCTGTCATATTACTGTGGCTGTTGCGCCAGAAGTAACTGATTAATTTTATTTACTGAATTTAATTACTATACGAGGAAACATTTGTGGGACAGAAGATACACCCAACGGGCTTTCGTTTAGGAGTCACTAAGGAACACCAGTCTTGCTGGTATGCCGATACTAAACGTTATCCCGAACTGCTTCAAGAAGACCGCCTAATCAGAGAATACGTCAATAAAGAACTAAACAACGCTGGTATTTCTCAGGTCAAGATTGAGCGTAAAGCTGATCAAATCGACCTGGCAATTCACACTGCTAGACCTGGAGTTGTCGTCGGTCGCGGAGGTTCGGGAATTGAAAAATTAAGAACCGAGCTACAGGGCAAAGTTGGTAACAACCGCCAAATTCGCATCAACGTGATCGAAGTGCCCCGTGTGGATGCTGATGCGGCCTTGATAGCTGAATATATTTGTCAACAGCTAGAGCGTCGGGTTTCTTTCCGTAGAGTCGTGCGTCAGGCAATCCAAAGAGCTCAAAGAGCAGAGGTGCTGGGTATTAAAATCCAGGTCAGCGGTCGTTTAAACGGAGCTGAAATTGCTCGCACAGAATGGGTTAGGGAAGGTCGAGTCCCACTACATACCTTGAGAGCTGACATCGACTACTCTTACCGCACTGCCTTAACCATTTATGGAATTTTGGGCGTCAAGGTCTGGGTCTTTAAAGGCGAAATCATTCCAGGGCAAGAAGAAGCGGCTGCTCCTACTCAAGCTCCTCGCCGTCAACGTCGCCGTCAGAAGTTTGACGATCGCTCAGAATAACTATTAACAAGACTTTTTGCAAAATATACTATTATGCTTAGTCCCAGAAGAACGAAATATCGCAAACAGCACCGTGGTCGAATGAGAGGGATGGCCTACCGCGGTAGCACTCTCAACTTTGGAGACTATGCCCTCCAGGCAACTGAACCCTCTTGGATAACTGCCCGTCAGATTGAGGCAGCCCGTCGAGCCATGACTCGTTATGTCAAACGGGGCGGAAAAATTTGGATCAGAATTTTTCCAGACAAGCCTGTTACTATGCGACCTGCAGAAACACGGATGGGTTCAGGTAAAGGTTCTCCCGAATTTTGGGTAGCCGTCGTAAAACCAGGCAGAATCATGTTTGAAATGGCTGGTGTTCCTGAAAATGTAGCAAAAGAGGCAATGCGTTTGGCGGCTCAAAAGCTACCAATCAAGACTAAATTTGTTACTCGCGATGAGGATTATAAATAATGGCCTTACCCAAGATCGAAGATGCACGCAAGCTTGACGGTGAAGATCTAGCAGCAGAAATTCTAGCGGTCAAACGCGAGTTGTTTCAGCTCAGACTAGAACAGGCGACTCGTCGCTTGGAAAAACCCCACTTATTCAAACATGCTAAACATCGTTTGGCGCAACTATTAACCGTAGAACGCGAGCGCGAAATCGCTGCTGCAAAAGGAGAATAGACTATGGCAGTAAAAGAAAGAGTTGGAGACGTAGTCAGCGACAAAATGGATAAAACCATTGTTGTGGTCATTGAAAACCGTTCTCCTCACCCCAAATACGGCAAGATTGTTGTCCGTACCAAGAAGTATAAGGTACACGACGCAGAAAACCAGTGCAAAATTGGCGATCGCGTACGAATTAAAGAAACTCGTCCCCTCAGTAAAACCAAACGCTGGACGCTTGAAGAGATTATCGAATCAAAACAGTCCTAAATAAATAGTTTTAAATCTATCAACCCTCGGTCGAAGTCAAAACATGATTCAACAACAGACCTATTTAAACGTCGCTGACAACAGTGGCGCACGTAAGTTAATGTGCTTGCGTGTTATAGGCAAGGGAAACAGCCCTTATGCCTTTATTGGCGATGTCGTCGTCGCCGTCGTCAAAGATGCTCTCCCCAATATGGGCGTCAAGAAATCTGAGGTAGTTAAGGCGGTAATTGTCAGAACCAAACATTCTGTTAGTCGTCCTAGCGGCATGAGCATTCGTTTTGATGATAATGCTGCCGTGATTATTAACGAACAGGGAAACCCAAGAGGTACTCGGGTTTTTGGTCCTGTAGCTAGAGAGCTGCGCGATCGCAACTTCACTAAAATTGTCTCCTTAGCTCCAGAGGTAATCTAAATGGCAAAAACCAAGCAAAAACCGGCTCGTTACAAGATGCACGTTCGCAAGGGAGATACCATCCAGGTAATCTCTGGACGTGATAAGGGCAAAATTGGCGAAATCACCTCTGTTAACCCCAAAACTAGCAAGGTGACAATTGAGGGAGTTAACGTTCGCACGAAGCACGTTAAGCCTCAGCAGGAAGGAGAATCCGGTCAGATTGTGACTTTTGAAGCTCCAATCCATAGCTCCAACGTGATGCTCTACTCCACTAAAGAAAAAACCGTAAGCCGTGTTGGCTATACCTTCACAGAAGATGGTCGTAAAGTGAGAATGCTACGCAAAACTGGCGAAATTATCGACTAACCTTTTTCATTGAACATTGAGCATTGAACATTGAGATTATATAAATTGCTAAATGGTAAATGCTTAATGCCCTAAAGGATACCGCACTCGCATAACAACTGTTAAATGTATAGCCTCCTGACCAAGCCCAGGAAAATAAAATCATTATGCCAAAACCACTTAAAACCAGATATCAGGACGATATTGTTCCCA
>JBCBEA010000171.1:0-7839 GCA_038529195.1 Cyanobacteria bacterium J06600_6 | reverse complement strand
GTTTATCTCGCTTCATTTAACACCTGTCTTTAGCGAGACGTGCGTGGGATCAATATTACCTATTTTTAGTGAGTATATATACAGAGTATTTCGACTGAAATTATTTAAAGGTTCATTTTCAGGCTCTAATTCATCGAAAGGTGGTCGGAGGTAGTGTCGGACTCCTCATTGTTTTTGGAAAATTAATTACTAAAGGAAAAAGCGGTGTTTTATAAAAAAGTGATGCTGTTAGCGCAAGCGCAGCCAGGAATAATAATTGAAAGAGAGCAGAATTTAGAAGCAATACAAGATGCTTCTTTTGTTTTCAATGGACCTCAATTTTTTGCAGCCCTAATCGCAGGAGTTGTATTAGCTTTTGCTTTCCAGCTTCTATTTACTAATTTAGGTATTGCTGCTGGTATTTCAATGGCAGGTGGAAATAGCAACTCTAGCTCAAATTCTTTCAGCTATGACGACAATTCAAGCGGATTTGGCAGCACTGTTAAGAAAATAGGCATGGCGGTCGGTTTGGGAACCTTAATTAGTGTTTCCCTCGCTTTATTTATTGCCAGTCTACTTGCGGTCAAGTTAGGTTTGTTTGTCGCTCCTCTATCGGGGGCAATTGTCGGCTTAGTTATCTGGGCGACTTTTTTTGCTCTGATGATGTTCTTTAGCTCCAGAGCCATCGGCTCGTTGCTGGGTTCGGTAGTGAATACGGCTACCTCGGGGATGCAGTCTATTTTAGGAACTGCCACGGCTGCAATCGGTGCGGGTGCTGCAGGGAAACAGGTAGTTAATACTGCTGAAGCTGCTGCTGCTGCGGTGCGTAAAGAATTGGGGATGGCGATCGACCCTTTTTCGATGCGCGAAAATGTCGAAGACTTTTTACAGACGGTTACACCTGGCAGCATTGATGTCGATCGCATTGCCAAAGATTTCGAAAACTTGCTAGACGACGAGAATCTACAGGAAATTGTTGATAGTGACAGCGTGCGTAACATTGATCGCAACACTTTTGTGCAGTTAATTAGCGATCGCTCTGATATCTCGAAAAAGGATGCCGAGCGCATTGCCGGTAAAATGGAGTCGGTCTGGAACAGAACTACTAGTAAACTCTCTCCAACCACTAATCCAGTTAGCAGGCTGTCTGACTATCTTAAAACTGCCACCAAAGAACAGCTTGTCGGCACAGATTTGGGCGGTCAAATTAATTCTGTGGTCAAGGAACTAAAATCGACTGTCAGTAGTGATAATAGTTCTAACAGCGGTAGTAATCCTCTGGTTAAGGCTGCTACTTCTTTTGGGGCGAGTAGCCTGGCTAACATTGTCATGGGACGTGCAGATCTTTCTGACTTTGATGTAGATAAGATTGTTAGTCAAATTAAATCTGCAGGAGAACAGTTAGGAGAGAAAACTGATGAGTTGGCTTATCAGGCTGGAGTTAAAGATAATCCTCCAACCACCGTTAAAAAGGATATTGATAATTACCTAGCTAATGCCTACCCTTGGCAGCTAAAACAAAGCAATCTTGATCGCGAATTTCGTAATTTAATCTACGATCCTGCTGCCGACCGTATTATTTCTCAGGTAGAAAGAACTCGCGATCGCGCCTTACAGCGTGCCGAACGCATTCAAACCGAAACAATGATGCGAGTTGAGTCTGCGAAAAAACAGGCTGCACAACAGGTTGAAGATACCCGTAAAGCTGCTGCTACTGCCTCGTGGTGGTTATTCATTACTGGTTTAGTCAGTGCGATCGTTTCTGCTGCTGCTGGTGCAATGGGGGTTGTTGGTTGAGTAATCTGTTAGAGACGTTTGATTAAACGTGCATACCAGAAATAAAAGATTTTAGACGTAGCTATTCATCTAGCTGCGTCTTTCTGTTGTATAGCTGATTGAAAGGAAAATTTGAGGTTGAAGATAAAAATCCACTAAAGCAAAAAGTTTTTATCGCTGCATCCTTTCTATTTGAAATATTGGGCGTTGTGGAATCAAGGTATAGTTTTTTAATTTTCGAGACTAACAAAATCAATTAAATAGCTGGTCAGAATTAAATATAAGATCATCCATCTTCAAATTTTTCTCTGTCTCCCCTGCTCCCCTGCTATTCATCTTTTTATAATTAATCAAGCCTGTCTACTTAGAAGGCTAGAAGCGCAGCTCGAATGTGCAGATCGTCGTTGCGAAGCCAAGGGATTCTGGTCTGCGTAGCGGACACTGGTTCATTCGCACCGCATCGCGCAGCTAAAACCTATGAACAAACTACTCTTTGGTTTCACATTGTTCCTTTGTGGGATACTTCAAATCAGCAGTGCCATTAGTACCTATTTTCCCCACAAAAAAGGATAGTCCGTAGACTACCCCCTAAATTAATTAAATATTGTTGAGTGGAACTGATTCCTATTAGATTTGAGGTACGAATCTTTCCTTGTCAGGAACTTCTGTGTACTCAGAAACAATCTGCTTCAACTCTTCACCATCAATCGTTTCTTTCTCGATTAATAGGTCAACTAGGCGATCAATTACTTCGCGGTTTTCGCTCACGATTTTTCTAGCTAGCTGATGACCGTGTTCGGCAATCTGACGTACCTGATCGTCAATGCGGGAAGCAACTTCTTCAGAATATTCTGCACGAGAAGTCAAACCAGCACCTAAGAACACTTGGTCGCCCTGTCCACCACCGAGAGCAATTGGACCTAAGTCACTCATCCCATAGACAGTAACCATCTGACGCGCCATTTCTGACACCTGTTGTAAATCGCCACCAGCACCAGTAGTAACCTCATCAGTACCAAAGATTTCTTCTTCGGCTGCGCGACCACCCATAGCTCCAGCAATTCTTGCCATGAGCTGTGAACGGCTGACTAGACCCTGATCTTCGTTAGGAGTAAACCAGGTTAAACCTTGAGCCTGTCCGCGAGGAATTAGAGTAACTTTCTGTACGGGGTCGTGGTCTTTGACTAAAGTACCAACGATCGCATGACCAATTTCGTGATAAGCAATCAAACGCTTGCTCTTACCGTCGGTTAGAGGCGTTCCTTCCATACCTGCGACTACACGGTCTACCGCATCGTCAATTTCAGTAATCGTTACTGCTTCTTTACGTCTTCTAGCAGTTAGAATTGCTGCTTCGTTCAGCAGGTTAGCCAAGTCAGCACCAGAGAAGCCAGGAGTACGACGAGCGATCGCATCTAAGGAAACTTCAGGAGCAATTTTCTTGTCACGAGAGTGAACTTCTAAAATTTCTAAACGACCCTTAATATCGGGGTTGTCTACCATTACCTGGCGGTCAAAACGACCAGGACGCATTAGGGCGGAGTCTAGTACATCAGCACGGTTGGTGGCAGCAATAATGATAATTCCTGTATTGCCTTCAAAACCATCCATTTCGGTTAGCAGTTGGTTAAGAGTTTGTTCTCTCTCATCGTTACCGCCACCAATACCAGCACCACGTTGACGACCTACCGCATCAATCTCCTCGATGAAGATTAGGCAAGGAGCGTTTTCTTTGGCTTTTTTGAACAGGTCACGAACACGAGATGCACCAACACCGACAAACATTTCGACGAACTCTGAGCCAGAGATGCTGAAGAAAGGTACGGCTGCTTCACCAGCGATCGCTTTTGCCAACAAGGTTTTACCTGTTCCAGGAGGTCCTACTAGTAGTACACCTTTAGGAATTTTCGCGCCTACCGCCGTAAATCTTTCGGGCTGCTTCAAGAAAGTTACAACTTCCTGTAGCTCTTCTTTGGCTTCATCAATACCAGCAACATCATCGAACATAATGCCTGTTTTGGCTTCCATTTGAAACTTGGCTTTAGATTTACCAAAGTTCATTGCTTGTCCAGGACCACCAGGCATGTTGTTGGAACGACGGAACAAGAAGAACAAAGCACCAATTAAAATTACGGGGAAGATTAGATTGCCTAATAGACCCCAGACTGCGCCTTCATTGCCCGCAGGATGATAGTCAAATTTGACATCTGCATCGCGCAATTTGGCGATTAATTCGGGGGAGTTGGCAGGTAGGTCAACTCTTAGCTTCTGGATTCGGTTGTCTAGCTCGGGGTCGATTGCCTGAACAATAGCAGTTCTGCCGTTGTCATATAGTTCTACAGAACTTACTCGATCCGAGTTTAGATAGTCGAGAAAACGACCATAGGTCATGCGAGTACTAGCTGCATTACCTGTCATGCTATTGCTGCTTGCTGTTGGCGTAGTGAAAGTTCCTTGCCAAACAAAGAAACCGACTACCAATAAAGGTAATGTCCAAAGTAAGACAACTCTCCACGAAAAATTCTTCATAAGGTATAACTAGTTCTAAATTGAATATTTTTAAGATTATTTCTCTGCTCTTTTGGGTCTTGACACCCCGTTGGCGGTAGTTACTAACTTTGCTGCTGGGAACGAATATTAAACCACAGCATACACTCTGTGTGGTGCTAGGTTTTCTCTCCGAGCAACTTTCGTTAAAAGTTACCTTTGTTTGCAAGGCTTTGGCTTAGAAGCTCAAAACGATATGCAAATTTAATGTCAAGTTTCTTTTCCTTATATTACCTTTAGCTTAACTAAATTTAACGTAAATCTCATTTTTAATTGAAAATTAATTTGATTTTGATTGATTACAGCCAAAATTTTGGCTTAAAATCCTAATCTTCAAAACTGATGGTAATTGCCCCAAACTTTTGCTAATTATACTTCTTACCCTAACTAATAGTCGTTTTAGAGAGTCTAACTGTCGCTGATAGAGAAAAAAATAGTTTTAATGTGTAACATATTATACTGTTTGTCTTGGAGCTGCGATTTGAGTAAAAGAGCGATCGCCCGATCCAATTTATCTAGATATCCGAACAACAGCGTTTATTTTATTTCGAGCGTAACCAAGAGTCAGGAAAATTTAGATTCAGGAGGGCAATTTAACCAATCTGCTCCTCCATTCGAGCATTCTTCTTTAAGTGCCTGGTTTATTCCATCTAGCACCTCTAAAACACCAGACTTTTCTGTCTCTGTCGCTGCACTGTCAGACTCAGGAGGGCAGTCAACAGGCTTTTCATCTTCCCAACATCCAAATAGATTTGGCTCATCGATAGTAAGTGGAGCAAAATCTACACCATCGCCGAATACTGAATTCTCTGTATTCTTTCCTATCTGCGTTTCATTTAATTCAATCCCCGACCTAGTGGCTATTTTTAACGCCGTATCCAAAGGAATGCCGTAAAGATAAGATGCTCCTGTATTGATATCTATATCGGTTAAGCCATAAACCCCGATTAATTGACCTGATTCATTCACAATTAGACTGCCACTCATGCCAGGAACGGCTGCACCACTATAAATCAGTTCGTAACCATCTTCGACATCTGCTGGTGCGAGAAATCCAATCAAACTTTCCGACATAAAGCGGTAGGTACGATTGCTGGCAACATTTTGCGAACCTGGATAGCCTGCAATATGTAGTGTCTGTCCTTCAATCAGGGTATCTGAATCTCCTCTGGCAACAATCTTATATTGGCGATCGCTATCAAAATAAATAAGAGCTAAATCCGACCCTTATAGTTCTCGCACATCCTTAACAGGATAAAATCTTCCATCTGCTGTCGTGACTTGATAATCTCCTGAGTTAGCAACTACATGCTGGTTGGTTAAAACCAGATAGCCATCGTTATTTTTGGCAAAAATGACTCCTGAACCACTGTACGCATTGATGGTGCGAGCAGTACTTTGTTTGATCATTTGATTGACCGTTGCCGAAGGTAAAGCGATCGCCTGGCGAATATCGGAGGCGACTGTAACAATGCTAACCATTGCCAGCCCTGAAATTGCTGCCGTAATAATTTTTGGTTCGCGCCACTGATTCATAGTCATGATATCTGTCAATTAATTATGATTGCGCAATGCTATAAAACCCTAAGGAATAAGTAAAGATGTCGGTCGTTACAAGACCAATTAAAGCTCTTTCTTCTAATTGATGACACGCCCCAGTTCAAATACATAAGGTAAAGATAAAAAAATCGCGCCTATCAAAATTTATGGTAGACGCGATCGCAATATTTAAAGCGCAGCGCGGACGCGCAGTTCGCCCTAGCGGGCTTCGATGCTACGCATCGTGCAGCTAACAGCTAATTAATAAGTCTCTACATGCCAGCGATGCTCTTTCTTCATCGCTTTACGATAGTCATCCCAGTTAACATCGTGCTTGGCAGCAGCAGCACTCATTGCCTCATCAATACCGCCTTCCATGCCTTTTAGACCACAGATATAGGTATGAGTTTTAGGATTTTGAACTAGTTCCCATAGTTCGTCCGCATGCTCGGCAATACGGTGTTGAATATACATTCTTCCGCCTTCAGGATTTTTCTGTTCGCGACTGATCGCGTAATCCATACGGAAGTTATCATGTTCCGCCGCCATTTTTTCTAGCTGTTCTTGATAGAGAATATTCTCAGATTTGGGAATACCAAAGAACAACCAGGCTTTACCTTTAAAGTTGTAATCAGGGTTTTTGTCTCCCTCGAGGAACATGCGCCATAGATAGGCACGGAAAGGAGCAATACCAGTACCAGTGGCAATCATGACGACGTTAGCATCTTCATCTTCAGGTAAAAGCATCTCTTTACCGACAGGACCAGTGATGGATACTTCATCTCCAGGCTTGAGGTTACACAAGAAGCTAGAGCAGACGCCTTCAACATGTTCTCCAGTTTCGGGGTCTTTGTACTCTAATTTACGCACACAAAGAGAAACGGTTTTGTCTTCTAGATTGTCGCCGTGACGAGTTGAAGCGATGGAGTATAGTCTTAGTTTGTTGGGCTTACCTTTATCATCTACTCCAGGAGGAACAATCCCGATACTTTGACCTTCAACATAATGCAGATCTCCTTCAGAAAGATCAAAAGTCATGTGGCGACAAGTACCGATCCCGCCTTCGTCTACCAAGTCGTAGATATCAGTACATTTGCCAACGTAGGGGTTTTTGGGGCGATAGATATTTACAGGGACGTTACTTTTCGGTTTTTTTGATTTCGCTTGAGTCATAGATTTCTTTTTGTTAGAGGCTGGTTTCTGCTCGGGTGCAGGTTGGGGCGCAGGTTGACTGTCTTGCGCTGGAATGTCACCACCCGCAGGCTTAATGCTAATTACTTTTCCGCCCAAAGCATTAATACGACGCATCTCCTGATTCATTCTGTTATAGGGAACAGTTATGTTCACCGTTCCACTACTACGAATCGGGACTTTAGTATTAACACTATTTTGAGATAAACCTTCTACCTCATAAATAAATAAACGGTTTTTGTATTCGGTATTGCTGCTAGAAAACGCGGCACTAGAGTTGTACATTACCTGGACTGAATCCCCCAACTAAAAATTTGACTATTAAACAATTTACATAACTGATTTTGGTAGACATACCTACGACTAAGCTGAGTAGTCAACCAAAGCAGTAGTTTTGATTATTTGTTTGTATTGTATTAATAGACTATCACTGGAGGACTATTATTGATTCATCGACCAGTAAAAACCTGGGATGGTGATTTACCAAGATTTCCCCTACTAATTATAAATTACCTGCTAATAAAGAATAGAGTCTGTAGTTTAGAGTTCAATTTCATTTTTTCTTAAGCTGATTCCAGGGCAAAACGTAGCTTTGATTTCTTCCCTCTTCCCATAGATTTTTAGGCTATATCCTCTTGTAGAGGGGGTTGGGTTCTGGTAAGATTCATCAATGTTAGTATTAGCGTTTAATAGTCAGATTAACTAGCTAAAAATCGAGCTTACTCAAAGTGCTTTTGAAAAATCTAACTGGAACAAACCTGTACGCTGGCGATCGCCCAACGTAATAGAGAATCGAGCTGGTTCAGA
>JBCBEA010000170.1:0-7846 GCA_038529195.1 Cyanobacteria bacterium J06600_6 | reverse complement strand
GTTCAACGTCTTCGATTTCGTCGGAAGCTTCTAGTTCTTCAGTTTCAAACTCTTCGGAGGCTTCTAATTCCTCTCCATCCATTTCATCGACAACTTCTAGTTCTTCGCTGCCAAATTCTTCTACATCTCCTAACTCTATTCCATCAGGAGAGATTTCTACAGAATTTTCTGCACCGCTAATATCAGGAGTCCCGCTTTTAACAGAAGTACAAGCACCAAGAAGCGCGACTAAACCTAAAGTAAGAGATAGAGCTTTTAATTGAAGTTTCATGTTTGTTCCCTGTAAAAATTATTTTTAGCTTTTCTGTTTTGGTTTCTATAAGATAAGCATAAAAAGTAAAGAAGATGATAGTTTAAAAAATATTTTTCTATTTTTTACGATTATTTTTTTATCTAAAATTAGTGAGTTCAATTCATTTGAAAACGCACGAAAAGTAAAGAATTTGATAATACTATTCAATATCTTATCGAAGATTAAGCAAGTATTAAATTGCTTGAAGTTTTTCGAGGGAAAAGATACACAATCAATAAACTGCTGCTCAGACATGGGAACTGCTATAGCATTACTGGAGTTGAACTATCTGCAAATAAGTAATGTTATATATATCCTTTCAAAATAGCGTATGTTCAACTGGATATTTAAATTAAAGTTTGTATTTACTGTCGAAAAGTAAGCAGATACGAACTGGAAATAGTGCTGATTTTAATGAAATTTAATTCTATAAAAATTTGACGACTAATACAGCATGTTAATGTTTACCGTCTAAATAAAATTTCTGATTTACTTGAGACAGAAGCGACATATATTAAGGGGATATATGTCATCCGCATAAATACTGATTTTATTGTTCTATTATCTTTGTTTTTACTTTTTCTACGCTCAGTTACTGATAGTCGAAAATATTTATTGTCTAAACTCTCATAGGTAAAATATTTTTAACTGATGCTTAGTGGTAATTTCGCTGGCAAAGATTGGCGATCGCCAACATTTGGATAGGAGTAAAAGGAAAACTGAGAATGGATCACAGATAACTGCTATCCTGTTTAAACGATACGGCAGTAAGTAAATCTCTTTTATGGCTAATTTTTTGTTGGAAGTCGGTACAGAAGAATTACCCGCAGATTTCGTCAGTAGCGCGATCGCTCAATGGCAGACTAAAATTCCTAACAGTTTATCGACTCAGTTTCTCAGCCCTAACTCGATTGAATATTATGGAACCCCTCGTCGTTTAGCCGTATTAATTAAAGATATTCCAGAACGTCAGGCAGATAGGGAAGAAGAGGTAAAAGGTCCTCCCGTAAGAGCTGCTTTTAAGGACGGTCAGCCAACTAAAGCTGCCGAAGGTTTTGCCCGCAAACAGGGTGTGAGTTTGGAAGACTTAGAAATTCGCGATACTGAAAAGGGTGAATTTGTCTTTATCCAAAAGCAAATTACAGGTCGTCAGACTAAAGAGATTTTACAAGAGCTTTGTCTGCAGTGGATTACGGGGTTAGAGGGCAAACGCTTTATGCGTTGGGGAGATGGAGACTTGCGTTTTCCCCGCCCAATTCGCTGGCTGGTCGGACTTTGGGATAGTGAGGTATTGCCAGTTGAGCTAGTTAACGGTTCGGAAACTATCCAGAGCGATCGCACTTCTCGTGGACATCGAGTGCTGCATCCAGAAGCGATCGCCATTGATCAAGCCACAGACTACGTCGAGGTCATGAACTCAATTTCGGTGGAGGTTGATTCTCAAGCGAGAAAAGCCAAAATTGAAGCAGGAATTCTATCAGAAGCAGCAGCAGTAAACGGTAAAGCGGAAATATATCCCGATTTGCTTGCAGAGGTAATTGATCTCGTAGAATATCCTACTGCCGTTACGGGTCAGTTTGATGCCGACTTTCTCAAGCTGCCAACAGAAGTAATCACTACCGTCATGGTCAGTCATCAACGTTATTTTCCCATACATAAAATAGATGGCGATGGCTCTTTGTTACCAAACTTTATTACTATCTCCAACGGCGATCCAGCCAAAAAAGAGGTAATCGCCGAAGGAAATGGTCGGGTAATTCGCGCCAGACTTGCGGACGCGCAGTTCTTCTATCAGGCAGACTGTGATGAGCATTTGGATACTTATCTTCCTCAACTAGAAAACGTAACTTTCCAAGAAGATCTTGGTTCAATGCGGGATAAAGTAGATCGCATTATCAATACAGCAAAAACTATTGCCGAACAGTTAGAGACAGGTGAAAACGAGCAAAATGAGATTGAAAGCACGGCATTGCTGTGTAAGGCAGATTTAGTCACCCAAATGGTTTATGAGTTTCCCGAACTCCAGGGAGTAATGGGAGAAAAGTATGCGGTAGTGAGTGGAGAATCTCCCACCGTTGCTAAAGGTATTTTTGAACATTATCTGCCTAGAGGTGCAGATGACATTATGCCCAGCACTTTAAATGGTCAGGTAGTCGGTTTAGCCGATCGCCTGGATACTCTGGTGGGAATTTTTGGCATCGGCTTGATTCCCACGGGTTCATCCGATCCTTTTGCTTTACGTCGAGCAGCTAACGGAGTTGTGAATATTACTTGGTCGGCAGATCTGCCTCTCAATCTTAACCAACTATTAGAACAGAGTACCGCAGATTTTGTATCTGCTCAGAGCGATCGCCAGTCGCCTCTTGTTGCTCTCCAGGAGTTCTTTATTCAACGCATCCGCACTCTACTACAGGACGAGAAACAGATAGATTACGATCTGGTTAATGCAGTAGTAGGAGATAACGATCCAGAATATAGCGAGAGAGCTTTAGAAGATTTATTAGATGTTCGCGATCGCGCAATCTTTCTTCAGTCAACTCGCGATAATGGCAAACTCAACGAGATCTATGAAACGATTAATCGTTCGGCACGTTTGGCAAGCAAGGGTGATTTGGACACTCAGGTTTTAGACCCTCAAGGCTTAATTAATCCAGAACTGTTTGAAGAATCGTCAGAACAGGATTTTTATCAGGCACTACTAGATTTACTGTCTCAAACCGAAGCAGCACAGCAAGAGCGTAACTATCAATTATTGATTGATGGTTTGACTAAAATTGCCCCCGTCGTCAGCAATTTCTTTGATGGCGATCACAGCGTGTTAGTCATGGCAGAAAACCCTGATGTCAAAGGCAATCGTCTCAATCTTCTGGGACTATTACGGAATCACGCCAGAGTTTTGGCTGATTTTGGGGAGATCGTCAAAGGATAAATACTTGTCTGACCACAGAGGGGTTAGCCATAGGTGGGCAAAAACCAAGATAATAAAAGGTGTACTTATATTACTGCTCATCTTCGGGCGACGACAGACAATAATTAATGACAGAGCAAACAATAGGCAAACCTCGTCCTTTAAAGCAGGTAATCTTATATTCTGGCTTTAGCTTCCTAGCTTACTATGGCTACTATAAATGGATGGTTCAAGACGAATTACGTCGTTTTGATGGTCATAGCTGGTCTGGCGCAAAATGCTTGATTCCTTTTTTTGTGGGGGTTTTATTTCCCCAAATTCTCTGGCGGTTAGACCCGGATGTACCGGCTTGGTTTGGCTGGTTTTCGATTTTGGGACTGGGCTGGATTTACTATGCTCAATTCCGCTTGTATCGCACCGTCAATCACATGTATGACGATGAGGGACTAGAACCACCTTTAACAATCTGGTGGATGTTAATACCTGGATTAAATATTTGGGTGGGTTTTCAGCAGATCCATTTTCTTAGTGAATATTGGCAGCGTAAACTAGCAGAATCTGAGCAGGTAGGGTCTTTAAAAACAGAGATACAGGTTTAATTCGAGTCACAGTAGACAGCGATCGCCAATTGTGGGATTAATTAGAGCGATCGCCAAGAATAATTTCAAACTAAATCTGAAAAGACATCTTTTACTGCAGGATGAATAATATTTCCCTGTTTGATATTTAATCCTTTAGCTAAAGCGAGATTGTCGCCTAAAGCGGATAAACCATAGTTAGCTAACTGTAAGATGTAGGGCAAGGTGCTGTTGTTTAGCGCCTGAGTTGCTGTCCAAGGGACTGCTCCAGGCATATTTGGTACGCCAAAATGAATTACGCCTTCTTCTTCGTAAGTTGGTTGGCTATGGGAAGTGGGACGCAGAGTTTCAATACAGCCACCTTGGTCTACAGCCACGTCAATAATCACGGAACCAGGTCGCATCTGCGCGACTAATTTACGGGGAACTAAAATAGGAGCTTTTTTGCCGACTATTAATACGGCACCGATTAACAGATCTGCAGCTTGGGTAGCCTGTTCAATTTCAGCAGCAGTACTGTAGAGTAACTCAACTCGCGAACCAAAAAGAGTTTCTAGATAGCCAAGACGCTGAACATCGATATCAATAATTTGTACTCTGGCTCCCATACCAACGGCAATTTTTGCTGCTTCTGTGCCGACGACGCCACCACCCAAAATTACGACCTTGCCAGGCATAACTCCTGGAACACCACCGAGTAAAACGCCTCTGCCACCCTGCTGTTTTTCGAGGTATCGCGCACCAAACTGGACAGATAAACGTCCGGCAATAATGCTCATGGGGGTTAGTAAAGGTAGCATGCCATTATCCAACTCAACTGTTTCGTAGGCGATCGCTGTTGTCCCAGACTTGACTAATGCTTCCGTTAAAGCGCGATCTGCTGCTAAATGAAGATAGGTAAATAAAAGTAAATCGTCTCTGAGATACTGATATTCGCTGCTTAGGGGTTCTTTTACCTTAACAACCATGGCTCGATTCCAGGCTTCGACAGCACTAGGTACTATTTTGGCACCTGCCTGTTCATATTGGCGATCGCTAAATCCCGAGCCTTTACCCGCATTAGTTTCGATAAATACTTGATGTTTACTCGATAACGCCCGAACGCTATTAGGAGTTAAACCGACCCGAAACTCTTGGTCTTTCGTTTCTTTGGGAACGCCTATTTCCATTTAGTTTGTCTAACTATAGTAATGAGTTAATTATTCTACTAGTTAAGCAAAATTGCCTGTGTTTTGGGTTACTATTGCTTTCTATTTACCTAAGACAGCCGAAATAATTCAGCAGTTTTACGGTTAAAGAATCTACTGCAGGCGGTCAATAGTTCGGTATTGAATCGCTTCTGCGAGGTGATTACTTTGCAAATCGAGATCGCCCGCCAAGTCAGCAATCGTGCGGGATACTTTTAAAACGCGATCCATGGCTCTGGCAGAAAGACCTAATTTTCTAATTGCCCCTTCTAGTAAATTACGGCTAGCATCATCTAGATGACAAAATTCTCGTAAGTGAGGCGATCGCATCTCCGCATTGCAGCTAATTCCGGTTTCCTGCTGAAAACGCTCTTTGGCTATATTCCGAGCAGCAACAACTCTAGCTCTGACTAAAGTGGAGTCTTCTCCCATTGTTTGATTAGTCATTTCTTCTGCCTTCAGCCGATTAGCTGCAACCTGAAGATCGATACGATCAAGCAGCGGTCCTGAAAGTTTAGCCCAGTAGTTTTGGCGCTGTCTTGTAGAGCAGGTACAGTGCTGGATTGGGTCGCCAAAATAACCGCAGGGGCAAGGATTAGTGCTGGCAATTAAGGTGAACTGCGAGGGAAAGACTACTGATTGGCGGGTACGGGAAATTGTTACCTGTCCATTTTCTAAAGGCTGTCGCAAATATTCTAAAACATTACGCTTAAACTCTGTCAGCTCATCAAGAAATAAGATCCCTTTATGAGCTAAAGATATTTCTCCTGGGCGAGGATATGTACCGCCCCCGACCAGAGAAGGACCAGAAGCAGAATGGTGAGGACTACGAAAGGGTCGATCGGTTACAAGTTCACCCCGATCCTTGAGCAATCCTGCAACAGAATGAATTTGCGAAACCTCTAATGCCTCGCTAAAGGAAAGATTTGGGAGAATACCAGGGAGACGTTGAGCCAGCATAGTTTTTCCACTCCCAGGCGGTCCAATAAGTATCAGGTTATGCCCGCCAGCTGCAGCTATCTCTAAGGCACGTCGAGCTTGAATTTGCCCTTTAACGTCTTTCAGGTTTGGAATATGTTCGAGCGATCGCTCTTTTTCTAAAGGATTTTTGGCAGTTACAGGCTGATATTTTTCGGGGTAATTGAGAAAATCGGCAACTTGTTTCAAATTGCTGAAGCCATAGACACTGATATCCTTGACTACGGCTGCTTCGTTAGCGTTTCCCTGAGGCAGAATTAGCCCGGCAATGCCCATGTTGACTGCTGCTGCTGCGATCGGCAAAACACCTGATACAGATCTCAAAGAGCCGTCTAGAGAAACTTCTCCGTAAAATAGGTAATCTCCCAAAAGTTGAGGATTAACCTGACCAGATGCTGCCAAAATCCCGACGCTAATTGGTAAATCAAAACAAGGTCCCTCCTTCCGTAAGTCGGCGGGTGTTAAATTAACAACGATTTTACGTACGGGAAAGGCAAAATCGGCATTTTTCAAAGCAGCCTTGACTCGCTCACGTGATTCCTGAATTGCCACATCGGGCAAGCCAACGACAATAATTTTGGGTAGTCCCCCAGAGACATCGACCTCTACTCCTACTTTAATCGCATCAATACCAGCGATCGCTGCACTCCAAACCCTTGCCAACATGGATTAATTTGTGATTCAACTTTTCCAGCCTATGCGTCAGGTCAAGGATTGTCTAACCGCAATTTTACTAATATTTGCCGTACTTGCTGACACGTTCTGGTTTGATAATTGTTAAATTGTAATTTGCAAGACAAAAATAATGAGTTATGACAATTTTCAGCAGATTTGAGAATAAAAATGCTGTATGTTACAAATAATTCTCTTGGCTTTGATACTTTAGATAAGCTTTAGGGAACAATAAGATCGACAATAGCTTGGCATTAAGAATCAATGTTTAAAAGCTCTCGTCCTTTGAGTCTAATGTTTGTCAAGAACAAAATTACTATCCAATAGAGTCGTAATTACTCTAGTTAGCTTGCTATCAGAGTCTCTCAGCAAAAATTACTTTTCAGTGGCGATCATGACAATATGGATACCAATCATAATCAAAATCGAAACATGGATTTAGAGCAAATACATCACATATTAGTAATCGAAGATCCATCTTTTACGAGAGAAGTTCAGCTTGATGCTGCCACCTATTCTATTGGTCGTCATTCTAGCAATGATATTGTTCTTTCATGTCAAAAAACTTCTCGCAATCACGCTACCCTGTTAAGACGTACAGATGCGAAAACCAGTCAGTGTTCTTACTGGATTTTAGATGGAGATTTACAGGGTAATCGGAGCCGAAATGGTATATATATTAACGGCAAAAAAGGTTTGGTTCACGAATTACAGTCTGGGGATGTAGTTCATTTTAGTGGTGAAGCTTCTGTTAAATACAAAACTTCGACGGAACCCCTGAAAAACACTGCACAGTCGAGCAGTGGAGGTTCAAGCCGAATGTATCAAAACTCGTCTGAAGACATTAATCGCGAATCTTTTACGAATAAAGAAACTATTGTTGCCATCGAACACAATAGTCCTAGTAAAGTAGAAAAGGCTGTTGATAGTTCTGTTCAAACTTCATTAGCAGAATTGAGTCCCCAGCCTATTATTGAAATCGATCTATATGGAAATATTACCTATATTAATTCGGCTGGCATAATTAATTTTAAAGATATTTATCACCGTAAATTAAATCATCCCCTTCTAGATAATTTAGTCCCTCTGTATCATCAGGGTCATGATAATATTATTACTCGCGAAATAGTCGTTAATAATGAGACTTTTCAGCAAACATCTCATTATCTACCAGAAAAAAGAGTAATTAGGAATTATCTTGTTAATATTAGCTCTCAAAAAAGTATAGAAG
>JBCBEA010000169.1:0-7855 GCA_038529195.1 Cyanobacteria bacterium J06600_6 | reverse complement strand
AGTCTAAAGCAGCAGCCTGTAAGTCGATCGCAGCTCCCGTTTTATCGACGCAGTAGCGACCAAATACCAGCTTATCTACAAGACGAATACCTTCTCCCAAACGAGAATATTCAAAAATAAAGCTATTGTCTACCGTTGCGCCACTACAGATATAGCAGTTAGGTCCAATCATCGCGGGTCCAACAATCTTGGCTCCATCCTCAATTTTAGTCATACCGCCAATATAAACTGGTCCTTGAATATCAACTTTGTCCCAGTTTACGGCAACGTTAAGACCCGTGTAGATTCCAGGGGCAACTTCTGTACCAGGAATGTTGACATTTTTGATTTCTCTCGTCAATACCCCTCTGACTGCCTGCCAGTAGTCGGGAACTTTCCCAATATCTACCCATTCAAAGTCCATTGAAACGGCGTAGAAAGGAGCCTGCTTTTCAACTAGTTTCGGAAATAATTCTCCACCAATGTCAAATTCTTGATTGGGAGGAATATAGTCAAATATTTCTGGTTCAAAAATATAAATACCAGTATTAATATCTCGGCTCAGTGCTTCCTCAACAGAAGGCTTCTCCTGAAAAGACTGGATCTTGCCATCCTCATCCGTAACAACTACGCCATAGCTAGGAACGTCTTCTTTTGGTACTTTTTTTGTAACCACTGTGGCGATCGCACCCTTAGCGCGATGTTGCTTGACGGCTGCCGTCAGGTCTAAATCGATTAGAGCATCACCACACAAGACAACAAACGTATCGTCAAAAAAAGCATTAAAATCTTGGATTTTTCTGAGTCCACCAGCAGAGCCGACTGCTTCACCAACGAGTTCGCCATCAACAATACTGCCTTCAAAAGAATAGCCAATATCTACACCAAAACGTTGACCATCACGGAAATAACCTTCTATTTCGTGGGCTAAATGGCTGACATTGACCATAATTTGGTCGAAACCATGCTGCCGTAGTAACTCTAAGAGAAACTCCATGACTGGTTTCTGCAAAATCGGAATTAGGGGCTTTGGTATCGTATAAGTAATCGGACGAACGCGAGTGCCTTTACCAGCCGCCAAAATCATGGCTTTCATGAAAGCTTCTCCTCAACCAAACTTTAAAGTAACTATTTAAACTATTACAGTGTATCAACAATGTCCACAAAACAATCAAGTTTGCAGAGAGGCATTTAACGGACGGATACTTAGATCCTGATAAAATTCTTCCTGAAACAGCTCTACCTTTGATTGAGCAGATAGCAGCAGTAAAGCCCAAAATACCCCTGCACGGTCGGTATCGAGATGTTCTTCTGCTTCTACTTTGGCTGTTTCTTGAACCTGCCAACGCTGTAAAAGCTGTTCCCAGTCTACATAGTCTTTATCTGCGGAGAGACGATCTAAATTGAGGTGGAGAAAGTTCTCTAGCTGCGCAGCTAGCTCAGTTAAATTTTCGTTATGTGCTAGTTGGGCGATTGCTTTAATTGCAGCGCTACGAGAGCGTTTTGTGCGTCGTGGAGAGCCATCCGTAGCCACGGCTTCAATCTCCGCAGCAATGTGTTCTAGCTGCTCAATCAGCTCCTGTAGAGTAACGCGCCGTTTGCCCACTGGCTGCACGGAAGTCCGACGGCGTAAATGCTGTTCTAAATTAGCTGGTAGGGTGCGACGCTCGACATCGAGAAACATTTCTTCTTCAAAAAAGTCATCAGCGTCAATATCGGCTAGGTCTTCTTCAATTTGATTGAGACTGTCGGCTTTGAATAAAACTAGCATTGATGCCCAGAGAAAAGCCTGACCAGAGCGAGGTAAATCGGCCTCCTGTTGAGGAGCATCTGTTTCCCCTAGTAGTCCTAGTTCAGCAAGAAAGCGATCAATAATACTAATTACGGGAACATCCCAAGGATCGATTTCGCCTTTTTCTGCCAGATCAATTAAATTAGCGATCGCTTCCTGAGCGGGAGTTACAGTCATAATTTATATTTGGCGATTTAAATCACTATCGTTGGAATTAAATTGACTATCTTGGTAAAAAATGAAATTAATTCGATGGATAAGCTAGTTTAGCTAATTGAAAATGTAGTCTATTTAGCTATTATTTCTGAACGATTAATTTAATATCTCCAATCTTAAGTCAAGATTGCCCAGACAACGATATTTTGCCTAAATATCAGTATTTACACGTAAACTGACCATAAATCCAGCTACCACGATTTCCCTTTTCTTAATTAAATTAGTTTTTCTTAAAGGATTACGTACATGCAGGTAAGCCCTTTGTCGAAGGAAGATAAGCGTCGCAAATAGTTTTTATTCTTAACCAACGTCTTAAAAAGAAAAAGCATAGTCGATACTAAAGTGCAGACCATCATCCTGTAGGCTATCGCTGCCATCATCTAAACTTGTCAGGGGTGGAGCATAATCTAGCTGTACGTTTAGACCGTCGATTGGTTCCCAGATAAAGCCGATGCCAAAAGCTGCCAAAAAAGTTTCTTCTGGTAGTTCGTTGGGATTACCGTCGTTGTTCCAAACCGTTCCCAGATTGAAAAATGGTGTAAAGGTTAAACTCGCTTCGCCAGCCTTGTTTTTGAGCAAAGTTAGACGATCTTCAATCGAAAAGACAAAACCGTTATCCCCCGAACGAGCATTTTGCCGATAGCCACGAACTGATTGACCCCCACCAATAACGAATTGTTGTGAGGGTAATAAACTATTTCCCGTTAGCTGTACATCCGCTTGAATAACTAAAAAGTTGTTGTTATTCAACACCTGCACTCTCTGAGCCTGTCCAAGCCAGCTAACAAATTGACTGTCAGGAATTGGTTCATCATTCTCCGTTGCGCCCAAAATATTTGCGCCCAGATTAAACTGCGAGCGAAATGCCCAAGCGCCCGAAACCTGCCGCCGAACGTATTCTTGTCCAAAGCGAAAAACGCTGGTGGTAGTATTACCTTCTTCATCTGCACCTAGACCAAAACGAGCTCCTTCTTGAAATAGTAGAGTTTGCCCATCTTGGTAGTCATAGGCTATGGATAGAGCCAGCTCCTGACGCGGATCGCGAATTATCGGCTGACGGAACCCCAGGTTAAACTTCTCGCTTTCTCCCTCAATTTCTAGGTCGTCAAAATCTTCTCCCAGAGGATCGATTACTTCATTACGGTTAAGACTGATACCTGTAGTCACAGTGCCATTTTTGGCATTGACGGGAATTTGGTATTCTATACCCAAATCAAAAGTATCAAAAAAAGCCTCTACTCGGGGATAATAACGAGCTGAAATGCGATCGCCTGGATGAATTAGACTACGATAGCTATAGTCAAAGCCCAAACGCTCTGAGCCAACACTGGAGGGAGAATAGTTATCAATGCCGACTCTAACATTATGCCGATCAGCTTCGGTAACTCTGACCTTGACTACGCTTTTACCAATTTCGGGAGTATCCCCCGCACTAATGCTGGCTTCGACATTATCAAACAAGGGATTGAGGCGTAATAGCCTGAGCTGATCTTCTAATTTTGCCGAACTCAAGGGAGTTTCAATTGCCAAATTAACGCGATCGCGAACATATTTTTCGAGGCGTGACGATCCCTCTACTTCAACCGCCGAAACTGAACCTTCAATTAGCTGTATCTGAATTTCCCCCGTCTCTACAGAATCCTCGACTAGTAAAGCTCTCGAAGTGATGTAGCCTTGTTCGAGATAAATTTGGGTCAGGTCGTCGATCGCCAGCTTAAGCTGGGCAATTGTGATAGTTTTACCCACTAGAGGTTGAGTAATACTGTCTATTTGCTCTTGGGTTAAAATCGTGTCCCCCATTACCTGAATACTTTTGATCTCTACCTCTTCTAGATCTGCCGAGTCAATATCTAACTGTGTGGGTTGGGGTAAAGGGCTTGTTCCCGGGGTTAAAGGCTCCGGGATGGGGGTGGGGTCTTGGTTAACCTGGGCTAACCAGTTTGTTTGAAGTGGTATAAGATGTTTGTCACTTTCAGTTAGTTGAGACAAATAATTTGTTGACTGGGGCAAATCTGAGGCAACGGCGATCGAGCTTCCCGCAATCAAATCAGCTCCATTAAAAGCAGTTAAAAATAATAGCGCATATTGGCAACTTATAAAATTAGCTGTTATTTTCATTTACAAAGATTCAAGTTTAGATATTAAGATAAGTGACACATGCTGTCTAAATAAAGCCTGAAATAGACAAAAAATACCACAAGATTCAGATTATTAGATTTACTCCGCAATCTAAGTTAAATAAATCTAAAGAAGTTTCTTTTGTATAGATTTAGAACTACAGGCTAATAGTAAGATTATTGCTATTAAGAAAAATTGTGATTGAACCGCAACTATTCATCAAATAATCAAACATGTAGATCTAAATACAGCATCTATGTTGTTTTGGTTGTTTTGAAAGCGATCGCTTACCAAGTCTTAAAATCTGCGTAATTATTGCCGTCAATATCTTCACTGTTGAGTGAAATTCTCTGTTTTATTCAGTTTTCTGCCCAAAGTTAGCCATTATTTTTATTAGCGCCCATGCTATCTCACTCTAACTGCTCTTCTCCGCTACATACCAATTTATTTGCCACCAGCATGACTAAACTCTCGCACCCTTTAATGCTGGCTTTTGCTCTTTCAGTAATAACAGCTACACCGACAGTTGCTCAGTCTGTTACTCCCAACAACGACGGTACGGGAACAACGGTCAACAATGACGGCAACAGGATCGATATTGATGGCGGCAGCCTATCAGAAAATGGCGAAAACTTGTTCCATAGTTTTGAGCAGTTTGGACTTTCGGAATCGCAAATTGCTAATTTCATGTCCAATCCTAATATTCGCAATATCTTAGGGCGGATTAACGGGGGAGATGCTTCGGTAATTAATGGTTTGATTCAGGTAACGGGGGGCAATTCCAACCTCCTGTTAATGAATCCTGCGGGGATTATCTTTGGAGAATCAGCACGGCTTAATGTTCCTGCTGATTTTACCGCTACTACTGCCACGGGTATTGGTTTTGAGAATAATTTTTGGTTTAATGCTGTTGGGGAAAATAACTATCAAACTTTAGTTGGCACACCTAACACTTTTGCTTTTGACTCAGATAATCCTGGGGTCATAGTCAATGGCGCAGATTTGAGTTTGGCAGAGGGTAATAACCTGACTTTGCTCGGGGGCAACGTCGTCAATACAGGAGAAATAAGCGCAGCCGAGGGTAACGTTACTCTGTCCGCTGTACCAGGCAGCAGCACGATTAAGATTTCTCAAGCAGGTCATTTATTGAGTCTGGAAATTGAGCCTCCTAGAGATAGCGAAGGCAAGATTTTGCCCTTTAGCGCCACCGATCTGCCTACTCTTCTGACTAGTTCGGGAACAGAAACGGGGTTGACGGCAAACGAAGATGGTTCGGTGATAATTGCCGAGACAGGCACAAGCTTTATTCCCGAAGCAGCCCTGGCAATTAATGCAGGGGAAATCAACGTCTCTGGTTTTGAGGGAGGCGCAGTTACGGTTACAGGTAACAAGGTAGGCTTACTCAGCGGAGAGATTAACGCCACAGGAGTTAGTGCGGGTGGCAATGTCCGCGTAGGGGGTGAGTATCAGAGAGGGGATTCATTACCTTCCGCAACCCAAACAATAGTAGACACAAGTTCGAGTATTGCCGTTGATGCGACAGATAATGGTAATGCGGGAAGTGTTGTTGTCTGGTCGGATTCTCTCACTCGCTTTACGGGGACTATTACTGCCCGTGGTGGCGAAAACGGCCGTGATGGTGGCTTAGTTGAGGTATCGGGTAAAGATCTTTTGGTGTTTACAGGTACGGTTGATGCAGGATCGACATTAGGAGAACAGGGAGAATTACTGCTCGATCCCAAAAATATAATTATTGGCGACGATGGTACGGCTTTATCGTCGATCTTTAGTCCCGCACCAGAAAGCGAACAGGCTGATATTGCGGGATTTGGTATTTCTGTGGCGACGGTAGGAGAAGATCTGCTGATTGGTTCACCCGCCAATATATCTGGAGGATTTAATAATGCAGGACAGGCGTTCCTATTCGATCGCAGTGGTAATGCTCTCAGGACTTATAATAATCCCGAACCTGTTCAGGGAGGATTTTTTGGCTTTGCTGTAGCAGCAGTTGGTAGCGATGAACTCTTAGTTGGTGCGCCTCGCAACAGTATCGGGGGAGAAGATGGGGGGATTCCCGAAGCAGGACAGGTATTCCTATTTGATAAAACCAGCAGCGAACCCATCGAGACTTATGACAATCCCAATCCTGGGGCAGCATTTATCTCGGAAGGTACGTTTACGGGAGCAGTACCCATTGCAGATACTAACTTTGGGGCAGCCCTGGCAGTGGCGGATAGCAATCGCTTTTTGGTGGGCGCACCAGGACATACGGTGACGGTAGAAGAAGCAGAAGAAACTGCTTTTGCGCGGGCAGGACAGGCATTTCTGATTGGTCGAGATGGGGCAACCATCACCACGTTTAATAATCCTAATCCTAGTGTTGACGGTAACGGTAAGGGTACGGGCAATTCCTTTGGAACTTCGATCGCCTCTTTGTCAGGAGATTCCGCAGCGGTGGGCGCACCTCGGAATGAAAACGGTACGGGACAGGTGTTTATTTTCGATCTCGATGACTCCAATGCCCAGCAAACTATTGATAATCCTGAAGCAGAAGGGAGTCGTTTTGGTCAGTCCCTGGCAGAAATTGCAGGAGATGGCGATCGCCTGGCGGTTGGTGCATCCCGTAATAGTGATGGCGGACAGGTCTATCTTTTCGATTTAGGGGATACGGATGAGCCAATTACAACCTTGAGTAACCCCGATACGGCGGGGGGGGATTTTGGAGATGCGATCGCTGGTGCGGGAGAAGATCGTCTGCTGGTGGGCGCTCGTAGCAACAGTGGGGGCGTAGGACAGGCTTTCTTGTTTGATACGGACAGTAGCCAACCCGTCGAAACTTTTGATAACCCTAGCAGTAACGGTGGCTCCTTTGGGACATCGGTAGCTTCTTTAGGGGCAGAATCAGTCCTGATTGGGGCATCAGAAAACAGTTTTCGGGGAATCCGTAATTCAGGAGAAGCCTTTGTTTCGATTAGCAATAGCTTTATTGATGCGGACAGCTTTACAGGGTCATTAGACTTTGACACCGATCCTGGGGCAACCTCGATTATTACTCCTGCCACAATTACCAGCATTCTTAATTCGGGAACAGACGTAACTCTTCAGGCAAGTAACGATATTACGATTCAAACAGACCAGGAAATTATTGCCGACAATGCCGATGGCGATGGGGGCAGCCTGATTCTACAAGCGGGACGCAGCGTTGAAATTGGCTCGGATATTACTTCTGACAACGGCAATATTGAGATTTTGGCTAACGTACCGACGGAATCGGGCACAGTGGCAGAGTTTCGCGATCCTGGTATTGCGGAGATCTCCATTGCTGAAGATGTCACCCTGGATGCAGGTACGGGAGATGTAACCCTAGAAGTAGCTGAGGGAGAAGGGGCAAGAGGAGATATTGACCTAGATAGCGTTAGCGGGAATGATATTACGATCGCTACAGGAGTGGGAACGGTAGACGTTGCGGGGGATATTACTAGTACAGGGAATATTGCGATCGCTGGTAATGAAATTGATCTGCGGGGAGGAAACGATTCTGTCACAGGTCAAAATCTCACCCTGAGTGGGTCAGATAGTCAGGATATTAACATCGGCAATGGACGCAACACGATTGATTTAGATCTGACCTTTAGAGATATTACCGCCCTGGATATTGCCACGGGAGAAGGTAGCGGAATTACCATTGGTAGCGACAGAGTTACTGTCCCCGTACTGCTGTCGCTACCAATGGTAATTCCGCTACCTTCT
>JBCBEA010000168.1:0-7861 GCA_038529195.1 Cyanobacteria bacterium J06600_6 | reverse complement strand
TGGAAATTTGGTGTCACTCGCAAAGGAGGGGCTGCTGGCCGATATCCGAATGTAGACTTTGGGAATCTGAATCTACAGTTTATGGAACAGTTTACTGGTACACTGAGTGACTGTATGAAAGAGGAACGCAAGAAAATCTACAGTTATCCTTTTATGCCAGAAACCAGAGCCAGAGATATTATTTTAATCAGACCACCAGGTAACAAAAATGACAGTTGATCCAGAAGAGTTAATGAGACAACAGCAAGAAGCGGAAGAGCAAGAACAACTCTTTGTTACTGGCCGTATTTCCCAGGAGGTATATCCTGAGGTGTGGCCTGCTGTCTTTGAGGATGCACTCCGACCTGTTATTGACCTTGCCAAGTACGGGGAGGGGGTACAGAAATTCTACTTTACCTTCATCGTTTTGAGTAACACCGTTCTTGAATTTGAAGGTGAGCATTACGACGAGGAAGGCCAAGTGGTGGAAATTGCGATCCGCATTCCTTTAGAGGAACTACTAGGTACTACTCAAGAAGCAACTATTCGCTGCATGGAACAAAAGTACTTAGAGGCAATTGACCGAATTGGCGAAATGGAAGTTGGGGATTCTTTTGACCATCTGGCATTCTCAGCGGACGTTGAGGCAGTTTTTGCGGAATCTGATTGGTACGTTGAGTATTTGCCTAAAAATCTTCCTGAGTTTGTGAATGCGGATGATTTGCTAGCTAAAAGCAAATCTTTTAGCTCTGGTCTTACAGGTTAAAGTTGCAAATGGATCGAACCATGCTGACGATTTAGAATGTGCCAAGACCAATTTTGAAGACACCTACTCTGGTGCATAGATTTTCTCCCTAGACTATACTGCTTTTGCCTTCCGATCTGGAAGCTGATAATTATTTTATTGATAATGGATATCGATTCCGTAATGTGTAGGGCATTTTTGTAGATGGATAAGGAAAGAAATTTAGACCAAATTACAATGTGGTCATTAGGGTTAGACCATATATAATGAGAGCTATTCCAGTAGAAAAAAACAAAAAATAAAGAATTTTGTACACCCTTCCATGGCTCCTGAATTTTCTCCTGACAAATGAATAGTCTTTTCTTCGTGCCTGGGTTTCTTTTTCAACAAACGAAAAAAAGTTCCTGGAATTCTTATCATCAAAAGATATCAGATAGTCTTCGCTTATTTTTATTAATTCTTTGTTCCGAAGGTCAAAGTAGTAGAAAATCAGAGATAAGGAACCTAAAAACAGTCCTAAAATAATCGTTTGAACCGAGCTTAATTCCTCATCAACTAATGTGGCCAGAAGTGCTGTGACACCAACTAAAAAATAATTAAAATGAGTGGTCCGCAAAGCTGAATGAATTTTCAAATATTCAAATGCGACTTGCTCGTTGTTTACACTAGACTTATATTCTTTAGTACTCATAGATGTGATAATTAGTTCATTCGGATAAATGATTATTTCTTCGCTTTCCTTTCCTTAAATCGTGATTAATCCTAAAATATGGGCAAATTTATGAGTGGAAAAGACTAGGCAAAACAATTTATAGAAGCGCCTTCACATCTTCATTCGCCCCATATTCATTCGCCACGACAGCAATTAAGGTTTCGAAAGTTATTGTACCGCCACCACCACCTAACCTCAGAACTCGAATAGCTTCGACCCATTGCCCTTTGCCTGTTTGTCCTAGGTTAATTAAGGACAAATCCCCACC
Organism: Cyanobacteria bacterium J06600_6; assembly: GCA_038529195.1. GTDB lineage: Bacteria > Cyanobacteriota > Cyanobacteriia > Cyanobacteriales > Xenococcaceae > Waterburya. The sequence goes on along the minus strand of JBCBEA010000168.1, from coordinate 6,157 downwards.
TGCAGCTTTCCATATTTGATTATCTCGTAATCCTCCAGGATAAAGCTTACACATAATTTCAATTAGTTTTTGCTCACGGGTACGTTCTGTTCTGAAATTTGAAAAATCTAGTTCCTCTAGCAGACCGAATAGAAAGGCAGCTACGTTGGCCGAGGCGTATGGTTGGGAGCCTTTTCCATCCATTTGCCCTTTATCGTCTACAAGATCGGAAATTCCCCGAAGGAGCAGGGTTTTAACTAGTGGTCGCATGCGGCAGACTTCCAGAAAACCAAGGCCTTCCATCTCAATGGCAAGGGCATGACTGGCGTTTTGCTTAAGATAATCATGGAAGTCGGAATCAATAGAAGCATCTACCTTCTCACCAGAAGCAATGGTGCCAGTGTAGAATCCGATAGCAGGAGAAAATTCTGGATTTAGGAGCTCCTCTTTTCTTTGATTCCAGACTTTACTCTTTGCATACTGACCAGCCAACCGTTCCAGCGCGTAACTGGAGGCACCAAATTGCGGACGGGGTTTAAATTTATTTTCTTCGGCTTTTCCGCGTTCATATCCGTAAACGTCCCGACCGATGACAATGTCTCCGACTTTTACATCCTTCAATCCACCAGCCACCCCTGCAAAAAAGGCATATTCGGGGTCGAAATGAGCAATAGCACGTTCTGTTTCAGTGGCCGCATTGACGTTGGTTTGATCAGTACGGGCAACGATGATTTCAAGGGTCTTACCGTTGTTGCAGTTGTACGTACCTTTAGTATAGTCCGTACCAGTTTTGGGATGAGAAACCAACTCAATATTATTCAAGTACTGCTCAATCGCAAGACGCTCCACCTCCAGTGCGGTAAGGATTAGGATCGGTTTCTTCATAGTAACTGAATAAGCTTCTTTAATTTAGGATTGCTATGGTTTTCTTTCTTCATCTCTTCCAGGAGTTTTTTTGCTGATGGTGTCCCACCGCTACGTATACGAATAATTGCGAAGGACCAGCTTTGTTTTCCTGAGATACCTTGATAGTGGATTTCCTCCAATTTCCCGCCTGCATTCAACCATAACCCATTTTGAGTAGGACCTAGCGGATATAACTCCACTGCCACAGAAAGAAATACCTGCCACCATTCATCCAACGTAATAGCATCAGCCTTCACTCCGCTGATTGAAAGACTGAATCGTTGTAATAAACTAAGTAGGTCAGTGCATTGCAATAAAGCTGGTACCAAGTCTTGCCTATTTGAGCGTTTATTATATAGTGCGTCAACTACCTTCTGCCACTTGTTTGTGGAAACAAGTTGACCAAATTCATTCGCTTCTACTCGTGAAAAGTTATGGGCTTGCATCAACTGTAGTGCATGAGATTCCCTCAAACTGGGCAAAACATTGAAAAGGCGCAGTTTCTTAGTAAGTGTAATGGTTTTGCTACTGATGATCTGCTGTTGTATTTCTTGCGATTGAACTCCGTTTTTCAATTCGATTTCTAGATCATGGTAGTGTATTTGTCCAGTAGCGAGTTCATCAATTAATTCTGCAAGTGTAGCAACAATGAACCCAGAACGTGCTTTCGTAGGAAGCTTTTGCCAGATGGACGCCCGCCCAGGAAAATCTTTCAAGCTACTGTGCTTTCCTGTACTCATAACATTGAGCAGATATTCGCTAAACGAATTTCCAGCCAGCAGGTGATCGAGGATTTCGAAAAATGTATGTTGTGGGTTTGAAATACCTGACCACACTTCATTACCTTGCTTAATAGCTACTTCCCAGCAGGCTTGCCACCCTTCGCTGGCAATATTGATTCCTTTCAATAGCTTACTGTTTTGGGCAACCAGCTTTCCTACGATGTGGTGTAACCGTGCATCTGTTTGATTTGCAGCTACAGGTACAAATGCACTTCTCTTGATGCTTTTGGATAGGGCTTCGAGTGCTACAGTATGGTCTTCATTCGTGTCAATGCGTAATTGTGCTTTAATAGCTTTTTCTACGGGGTAATACTCTGCCGCCACTCTGGCGTGTAGCACAAGCCAACTCTTTTGTTCAGCCATGCGAAGTACCAATTCTGCAACTGCCTTTTCTAACTTTGGGATTTTCTTAGTCAACTCGTTTTCCACATCAGTAGGCAACCAGGCTAGATGCTTAGTAATCAAAGTTGGTTCAGAGATCATCCATTGCCAAAAAACCTGTGCATCATTTAATTGTCGGGTTTTCAGTCTATCAGTGATATATCCCAAAACTGTTTTGCCCCACCAATTATTGGTATCTGATTCAAGTACCGTAACCAGCACCACTACGCTTTCATTGGCATATTTATCTCGGAGCAAATGATTGTTAAGCCAATTGCATACTGCCTCCGACACAGAAGCTATTGCATTTGGAAACCCCTTCCAGCTTTGGTACATGAGAGCAGTAAATTTATTTGCTGGGGAATTAGGAATTGCTTGTAGAATAGCACTAATTAGTTTGTTTTTACCTTTGACACCAGTCCTTTCATCTGGGCTAGTCAGAGACACAAAGCGAGCTAATACTAGCAGGTGATTTAGCTTAGGATTATTATCAAGTCGGTGGTATACTTCTCCATAATCTTGAAGCTTGTTAAGCTGTTCAAAAGATTCGATTTTCGGGTTAAAATCGTCAAGTAAGACTTGAAAAGGTTCACCTTCTTTGGTATCTCCCATCAGCCAATGTGCCGCTGTAGATCGCAAAGTTTCTTTTTCTGCTAGATTTATTACTTTGAAGGAATGTCGTTCCCATAGAGCTTTTACATTTTTAGGAATGTATAGAATGTTTAAGTATTCATTTCTTGCATATGAAGGGCCGAATGCGGCTCCAATTTTTAACGTGTACTTTACTTTAGTTGGTAACTGTGGCCAGATTTTAGCCATCCATTCCCAGTAGCCTTCTTCGCCTAACCATACGAATACTAAGTTTTGAAACAGAGCATTGGTAGCAGCGGCTTCCCTTTCATTCACTAATCTTTTATTAGAAGCAGTCTTTGGTGATTGATGCTTCAGTAGATGCATTTCTGCTTCCTTTTGAATACTAGACATATGATATTGGAACAAATCACTAAGACTATGTACTTGGACTAGATCAGATTTTGCGATTAACAGTACGTGCGAAAATACTCGTCCCGAACGAAGTTTTGGATTTTTATCGGGAAAGGTCTTGATTAGAAGAAAATGATTTTCGACACAAAAGCCTCGAATTATAGGACTAGGTAAAACTCCTCCTTCTGGTCGATCAGCTAAATCAGTGTAGCCACTAATTCGTTTGAATAGTTCTTTATTATTATCGGAGGCGGCCAGGAGGTCGTGTCCAGAGGTTTTTCCTAATACTTCACCGTATATAGCCTGATGTATAGCTATCATAGACTTAGCACTTTTTCTACTAAAATGGTTAAGTCTTTTTCCCTAGGGTTATCATCCAACACCAAATAACCAAAACTTTCAGGCATTTCATCCAGATATTTGTCACGGGCCTCATCTGTTTTTAATGGAAACTCCTGAGCAGATACTCCTATAATTTTGAATGTACCTTGTAGCCAATTGGCAGCAATGAAATGGCTGAACAGTGGCATCTTCTGCATTAATATTTCTTTGGGTGTTAAATCCGTATTTAACTCGTCCCAGCATGTTAATGCAATGAGTAATCGTGGGGTATCAATTAACTCTTTCATACCCGTGCCACGGGCATGTAATAAAACTTGTAATAGCTCGATGAATTGGGATTGATTAGATGTGCCAGAGATTGAGGTGGTCGCTTCTTTGGGAGCTTTTGCAGCGAATCCCTTCTTGCTTAAGTCGAAGCGCCGTTCGATTACTGATGGACGAATAAAAAGCACCCAGCGATCATTCGTTGTTGCTCTGTCAATCCACGTTTTGTCATATCGCATTAGAGCAACGAGGTCTCTTACTTGCTCTCCACCATAATCTTTACAATTGAGTATAAATTCTTGTCCATTATAAATCACTGGAATTTTGACCTCAAGATTATCAGAGGAGGGGGTGGATTCTGGTTCTTCTCCATTAGCTAATCGACTATAGGCTCTTTTAATACCATCAATGTTTTCAGGTGCCGAAGCCAACTTCAATTCTCCATTTTTATCTAGTAATCGGCCATATAATTGGGCTAAAAAAGTGGTTTTTCCCGATCCTGGTGGTCCGATTATCAACAACTCATTATTTGCTGTCATAGCTGCCTCGATATTTAAAGAAAAAGTCATTTGTTTGAGCTGTTGCGGGTTCAATATGCAAGCCATACGGACTGGCTAGCTGGTCGAGTAATGTTTTGGCTACTGCTAGATTATTAATGTGACAAAGCTCGTCAGAATCAGATTTTGAATAATTACTGATCTCGAATGATAAGGCACCTGGAAACGTTGTCGAAAGACTTTGTCTGATAGCATTCACAATATTCTCACGCATCCCTTCAGCTAGGTCTGCTTTTGACCATACTATTACTACTGGTCGGCCTCGTAATCCGCTTTTTATTTGTTCAGCTAATTGAGCAATGTCACGTCTCGCTCTACCTCGCTGATTAATAATCGCCTCGCAATCGACAAAGAATAAGAATGCATTAGCGTTATCATATATCCACATTGCATTCTCAGCGGCTGGATCATTAATGTTGTCAGCCCATTTGGAAAATACTTCACCTGATGAATCAGCGAATAGAATGTCATGTAAATAGCTATCATGGCGGAGTGCAAAGTGATAAAGACTATAAAAATCTTTGTCAGAAGGTGTAGCATCTGGATTTCGCACCGTACCATCTGCATGTACCTGTAGAGTTTTAGCCTGCAATTCCCACCCATCTAATGTATAGCTTCCAGCAAAAGTCCAGTCTTCGATTTGCATACCATTGAACAACAATGAGTATAACATGGCGAGGTAAGTAGTTTTTCCCGCGCCAGACGATCCTACTAAACCAATGATCTTAGTTGAACCTCTATGGGTCAAAAGGTCGAGTTGTTCGGGTTGCAACCATTCACCTGTCCATGGAATAGGTGTAGTCCCTTCTGATTTTTTTGCGATCAACTCTATAGTTCCTGATTCTCCGAAGAACTGACATCGCTCGTGTAGAGGACCAGCTAGTTCAATGCAGAAATCTTTAGGTGCATAACAGCCTTCTTTGTTACATATTCTTCGCTCTATCATGTTTTACATTATTTAGCGGTTGCTAATTTATGCGCCTGTGCTCCGTGAAATAGCCATACTGCTAGATCAGATGCTGTTAGTTTAGCTTTTTTATTAATGCCTGTTTCTGACGAAAGGTCCCTGGATTCATCTGATTGTATAATATTGCACCATGCTGTAAGTAGTGATTTACGCTCATTTCCTTCCAAGGCATATTCACTCATTACTAACTGGATGTTTTTGTGTAGACTCCTTATGTCTTTCAACCAGTCGGTGAGGAGACGTTCCTCATACACTTGTTCCCCATGCACCTCTTTCAGTGTTTCTCTCAGTAAGTAATCTACACTTTCAGGGTAGATAGCATTTACCTGCTCACTCAAATCGAGTACCATACTAATGACTGTGTCAAGTAGGTTAGCATTGCGGTAACTAGTGTTCAATAAGGGGGAATATAATGATTGCTTCCACCAGAGTAGTTCGCTACGTTTGTTATTAGATGTTATGCTGTTAGATAACGATGTATTTAAGTCTTCGAAAAATGGTTGAAGCTGAGCAAAGTAGGTAGCTAAATTTTTCTGGATAGACGTTGAGATTGCCGAAATTGATTTACTTTGATGAGATAAAACTGAATTGATTTCCCTCATTATTCCTTTGGCTGCATTCTCAGAAAAAAATCCAGCCCAATTTTGATTGAAGTTACCAGGGTTATCCCCAATGTTTTGAGAATAGCTTGCCCAGTTAGTATGTTGAGCAGCTCTCAAAAGAGCATTCTTTAGGTTTTCTTCGGATATATTATCCGATTTCGGTACAGATATAGTTATGTCAGTTCCTCTATATTGGTTTGCTTGAAATTCTAAATTAATCCCCCACATCAGTTGTGCACTTTCTTCTGTGCTATTGGCTAATTCTTGCAAAAGATTAATAATAACGTTTTCCTCTAAGTCTAGCTGATAATGTATAACAACATCTCTAGCTGTTAACCAAATGAGTGCTGCGATAACTGTATTTTCTTTCGCTAATTCTCTTAGTGATTCTAG
>JBCBEA010000167.1:0-7873 GCA_038529195.1 Cyanobacteria bacterium J06600_6 | reverse complement strand
GCGATCGCTCGCACCGCTATCGGTTCTCACCAGCAGCATGCTGCTGGTGAGAACCGATAGCGGTGCGAGCGATCGCCTAAGAGTTCAAGGGGATTTATTAGAGGTGGTAGACAGTGCGGGAGAAACTAAGCAGGGGAGTATTTTTGTTAAGCAGGATGGTTCTGTCAGTCCTAAATATCTAGCAGGATTAGAGCTGGAAGCCTACACAGAAAATGCTGTTGAGGAAATCAATATTGCTGCGGGAGGAACGGTTAATAATCCTGGGGCGAGATTAAGTTTGAAAAGTGATCGCATGGGACAGACCATAGAGCGTACCCTGGCAGCTTTTCCCGTAGACTACAGTCAAATCTGGCTTGGTCCAGCAAAATTAGAGCTGATTAAAACTGGTAGCGATGAGGAATTAAACAGCCTGCTAAACACCAGAAGAGGACAAAAACATCCTTGGGGTGAACTGGAGATATTAGCTTCAGGTAAACAGCGAACTATTGACGTTCAGGCGAACAGAGGTAAAACCCTCAGACTAGGAGGGATTAAACTTACAGTCAGTGACTTTTATCCTGATTTTCGTCTTGATCGCGACAAGCAGGCTGCTACTGCTTCTGAGAATTACAACAACCCGGCGATCGCTTTAGAAGTATCGTCTCGTCAAGGTAAAGAACGTTGGTACGTCTTTAGCCGAGATTTTCCCCCTGTACGAACTGTCTTAAGTGGAGCAGCGATCGAAAATGTAACTCTTAAGTATCAGGTACAGCCACCAGAAGTTAGCGATTATTTTAGGGTAATTGTTGGTCAAGACGATCAGCTTTACTACGCTGCTAAATCGTCTAGTAAGTTCAAGTCTGGAACATTAAGTTCAGGTCAAACTGTAAACCCTGGCTGGGCTGATTTTGAAATTACCCTAGAAGCATATCTGCCCAAGGCTCAAATACAGAAAAAGGTTATTGTTGCCGAGGCTCAACAAGAAGGTTCACAAATTCAAGGCACTCCCGCTTTGCTAGTTAAAACAGAGTCAGGGCAAGAAACATGGCTTCCCTGGGGTGGTGCTAGCGCCATTCGGAACGGAGACGAAGAAATTTACGCTGCCTTCAGTCCCAAAATGTATCAAATACCCTTCGGCATCAAGCTTGAAGACTTTATCGTCGATCGCAATGAAGGTTCGGAGTCCGTGGCAATGTGGACAAGTAAGATCCGCATCGAAGACGCACCAAATAATAATGTAGAGCAGCGCAAAGTATGGATGAATAATCCTACCTGGTACAAGGGTTGGAAAATTGCTCAAGCCTCCTGGAATCCTGGCGATCTCCAGCAGTCTACTCTACAGGTAAAACGAGAACCCGCTTGGGTAACAGCATTGACCTGGACTGGTTCGGCACTAGTAATCCTAGGCATTGCGGTCATGTTTTATGCTCCCTCTCTGAGCCGTAAATTCCGTAAGCAAGATAAACCAGCAGCGATCGCTGAGACTGTAGAGAACGTAGAAACTAAAGCTGACTCAGAGTTGACTACTGTAGCCTAATCCCTAATCCCAATCTCAAATTCCTAGAACCAATAATTTAGAGACTAAGAAAATAATTAGAACGGCATAAATGAAAATACTTAAATTTATTATCGGACTCTGCTTAGGAATTGCGCTCTTTTTAATCCCCATAAGCCAGTTTCAGGCAGCACCTTTAGAATCAGTACGGGACTTACCAGTGCAGCTAGAGGGACGCAAAAAACCTTTAGATACGGTAGCGCGAGAAACCGTAATTCAAATTCACGGCAGAGATAGCTATAAATCAGCAGATGGTGAGCAGCTTAATTATTTGGAGACCTATCTCTCTTTGTGGTCAAATAACCGCGATTGGAATCAAGAACCGCTAATCTTGTTTAACTATCGTCCGTTGAAAACTGCTTTAGAGCTCAATCCTGAACAAAAATATTTTACTTTTGCCGAACTAATACAGTCGGATTTAGGTTCAGTAATTTTGACTGCAAGAGAAAAGCAGGCTGATGACATCGATCTCAGCAGAGATGAACGGGAGGCATTAACCGTTGAAGAACGTTTGGCACTTACTGTTGCAACGGTAGGCACGAACAATCTACCCATAGTTCCTCATCCTACAGATGCGAAGGGGAAGTGGTTAAATATTGATGAGGCTAGCAGCTATTACCCCGAATCAGTTCTCACAGAAGTTCAGCAGGACTATCTTAATCTCAAACAGACTTACCGCGACGGTGGCGAAATAGCCAATATAGAGCGACTAGCCAGTCAGCTACAGACAGATTTAGCCAGTCTGAGTCCTCAATATCCCCAAATGAGTGTTCTGCAAAGAGAAGTGAAATTCTATCGCTTCCACTTTTTTGCGAAAGCCTGGATGCTATACGGCATTGGTTTTATCGTCATGCTGACGGTACTCTGGTTTAATGTTGATTTTTACTGGGGTGTCGTCGGTATTTTTAGTGCGGGGCTAATCGTGCACGGCTACGGGTTTATTGAGCGGATGCAGATTGCGGGTAGACCTCCCGTCACCAATATGTATGAGTCGGTAATTTGGGTTAGTTTTGGGATTGTGGCGATCGCTCTATTATTTGAATTTATTTATCGTGCTAAGTACTACCTTCTAGCTGCTGCACCACTGTCGATTCTCTGCCTGGTTTTGGCAGATAGTCTACCTGCGGTACTCGATCCGACTATTTCTCCCCTAGTCCCAGTCCTGCGGGACAACTTTTGGCTTAGTGTTCACGTCCCGACAATTACTCTCAGCTATGCTGGTTTCGCTCTCGCCTACGGCTTGGGTCATATTCTGCTGGGTCAGTATCTCTTTGCACCTCAAGCAAAAGCTCGAACTCGCAGCCTTTCAAAATGGAACTATGGAGTGCTACAGGCAGGGGTGCTACTGCTGACCACAGGTATTATCTTAGGCGGTATCTGGGCGCACTTCTCCTGGGGTAGATTCTGGGGTTGGGATCCAAAAGAAACCTGGGCTTTAATCGCTTTGATGTGTTATGTCGTACCCCTTCATGGTCGCCTAGTCGGCTGGCTCAAAGATTTTGGGATGGCTGTTACCAGCGTTGTTGCCTTTAACGCTGTGTTGATGGCTTGGTATGGGGTAAACTTTGTGCTTGGTACGGGTCTGCATAGCTATGGTTTTGCTAGCGGAGGTTCAACATCCGTCGTCGCTGGTTTCGTAGTCTTAGATTTAGTCTTTGTTCTGCTAGCTAGCGCTAAATATAAAGGATGGCTCAACTTTAGCCAACCCGCACCCAAGCTACCTATCGATTCCCAAATTTCTCAATCTAGTTCATAAATACTAGCGTCTAAGAATATTTTAGATGATGCTTTTGTCGGCTACTTTAAATTAGCAATGCCATTTTATCTGGTTTAGAGTAGTCCTCGATAGCGAATAAAAAGTAAAATTACCGCCCAAGAACCAAGGGCAACCTTTAGGGCGACTAGAATGTTGAGAATGGGAATAATACCGCCACTAAATAGCGTCCCTAGTTCGCCGACAGGCAGTGCTAATCCTGATAAAGTCATTACTGCCAGGGCAATAAAAACCAGTACAGAAACTTTCTCCCAGGTAGCAGCGTGCCATTTTTTATAGATTCCTTCCATCAGCTCAGAGGAAGAAGTAATAGCAATTAAGCCGATCGCTGTTCCTCCAGCTACTCCTGCTGCAAAACCGCCGCCAGGACTAAGATGTCCGCGAATTGCCAGCTCAAAACCAACTAGGGCGGAAATGGTTGCTCCCAGGCGCGCCAAGACTACCGAGGGGCGATCGCTAAACTGATAAACTGTCTTGGCTGGTGTTTCGTCTGACAACAAAAACTTGACTCCCAAAACGGCGATCGTAAAAACGACGACTTCAAAAATTGTGTCGTATAGCCGATTGCGAAAAATAATACCAGAAACCGTATTCGCGACTCCGCTATCTCTGACAATCGATTCGACTATTGAAATATCCAGCTGCTCAGCTACGGGATTGGGCATAACTAGCATTTTGATCAGGAATGCTACCCCCGCGATCGCATAAATCCATTTCATCTAGTGTTTCTCCTCCTGATTTGCTTCTGTCACATAAATCAAGGCTGTATCGGGAAGAGTCGCTTCCGTCTGAATAATTTCAAACAACCGATGTATTCTGATTGCTGTTTCGTAAGTTTGCGCTTCTTCGCCGGTATCTTCCTCTACATCCAGCGGTGGCTCTTTTTTGGTGCAGATAGCATGAACCTCTTGAGCTGATAACCCTTGTTTTAAATCTTGTAAACTAGGATATTCAACTATTTCCAGCCGTAGATAGTGGCGATTGATAATTTTTCTGATCCTGGCTATTATTTCTGGAAAGTAACCTTCCTGTTCCTGCTCCATGCCCTCAATAATCCCTAAACGCATGATTAAAGAAGAGCGAACCGCAATTACATAGAGTGTAACTGCCAGCATCGTTCCGACTAAAGCCTCTGTTAAAGCGACATCTGCACCCCCCAAAATCGCATAGACAAGCGCTGCGATCGCGCCCAAGATAGCTCGGATAACCAGAGCCTGATAGGGATTGACCTGCAATACTAATATCAGTGCTGCTAGAGGAAGCAGGGCAACTATTGGATAAACGTAGCGATCTATGGTCATGATTTTGGTTCGTGGTGGGCGATCAATAAATTTTCTGCTGATGGTGGGCGATGCTGTTCTTCACTCGAACAGTGGGCAATAACGTAACCGAGTACTGTATTCCAGATTGCTAAGGTAATAATTGCCAAAACTAGTAAAGACCATTCGCTTGGTATTTTTAGGAGCAGACCAACAACGATCGCCATTGAACCGAGAGTATCAGCAACGGAAAGACTGTGTAGTTTGAACAAAACGCTTCTACTGCCAATTAGGGGCAATGTCCCCCAAAACCAGAAGATTACGCCAACTACCATAAGGCTATAGCTTAGAGCTTCAATCATACTTCGTTAATTTGTTTAATTAGGTGTGCCAACAACATTAATCCTGCTTCGCCAACGCTCAAAATAATCACTGCAACGACACCAATCGACCAGTCATTGCGTAAAACTGATATAACCAGCATGATAATTGAGGTTTTTGTGGCAATACTGGCAAATGCAAGCATTTTTTGCCAAATATTATCATCTTGCCAAGCCTCATAAATGGGAATGAGTAAAGCCAAAATCATGGCAATTAAAATTGAGTCCATTTTCTCCTCCAACATGATTTATTTAGGTTTTCGTCGCACTCGATGAATCTCATACCAGCCTGACTCGTCATACTTAGTGACAATGGTCTTGGGGGTAAAAGTAATCAAAAAGATGTCGAGAAATATCAGCGCCGATGTGCGTCGAGGTCTAACTTTTTGGCGCACAAAATCTTCGCGCCCATGAGGACGCAGCATGATTTGAACTGCCTCTATATACGCTTGGGGAACTGCTAAAATGATTTCCCAGAGCACCTCTAGCCAGTCTTTGAGCCTGCCAGGAGAGGTATAGTTGAGGGGCAGCAAAACGGCGATCGCCACACCAATAATGATATTAGGCAGACTAAAGTCGGCAGTTAGCAAAAACCAAATCGTCAGTCGCAGCAGTATATTGAAAAATGCAATTAAGCTAATCCGCATTATAAAAATCGCCCCCATACTGTCCAAAAAAGTAAGATTAACGTCAGGCTCATTACTCCAATTAAATGGTCGAACTGCTCGATCGCTCGGGGTAATTTAACCGCCAGTTTTTTGATGATCAAAAGATATATTGCCCAGCCGATAAAGATAGTTAGCAAGGGCTTGACCAAGTTCTTAACCGTATAGGCTTCGTAGTAAACTACGTTGGCGGCAACTAATCCCCCCAATAAAATAGTCATTGCCCACCAAAAACCAGGCTGGAGTTTTTGGAGCTTGGCTTCTGCTCCATCTTTCGGGACTAACTCCATTTTTTTGTGTGGCAAAAAGATAAATTTGGCAAAGGAAACTGCCGTTCCCAAGGCAGCAATATTCATGCCAATCACCTGCCAGGGTAAAAAGTTTTTCGTCGTCAAAACCTTCGCTCCAAAGCCAGAAAGTAGGGGAAAGCCAGAAATCGAAAAGCTCGCAATCACTAAAGCAATCCAGATGGGGGTATCTATTGGTTTGTACTGTAATTCTTTAAAATTACGGCTAGGCAAGATTCCTGCCGTTAAAAATAGAGCCGACTTGACTAATCCGTGAGTGAAAGCATAAAATCCCGCCACCACTGGCGCAGCGAGAACAAAGCCCAGCTGGGAAATAGTGTGAAAAGCGAGCATCCGCTTCGTATCTTTCTCAAACACGGCATAACCAACTCCCAGCAGTGCCGTGCAAACCCCAAAAAACCTAACGATGGGGTCAATTCCTTCGAGCATTAGCGCGCAGCGTACCATAGGAAAAACTCCTGCTTTCACGACTATTCCCGATAACATCGCTGAGACAGGGGTTTGTGATTCGGAGTGAGTTAAGGGCAGCCATAAACCGGAAACAAAAATGCCCCCCTTAGCTAATAGTCCAAGAAATATTAAGGCGATCGCTTCAGGAGGAGCACCCTGTAAACCAACATAGCTAAAGGAATTATTTGCCTGATAGACTAGCACTGCTCCAATTAGATAAAACAGCATTGCTGTATTGCTGATAAACAGATAGCGCAACCCCACCCAAATTGTCCTATCGGTGCGAGTGTAGGCAATCAGCAGAAAAGAGGCAATACTAATTACTTCCAAAGCCACATACAGACTAATAAAATCTGCACAGATAAAGGTTGCGTTGACGCTGCCATGCAAAATAACGATTTGCATGTAGAGAAAAGCTTTCTTGTCGGTTTGCCAACAGAAAAAAAGCACGGCTGCCGTTACTAAAGCGTTAGTTAAAATAAACCAGGCGCTCAGACTGTCAACCAGTAAGGTAACGCCAAAATTGTCGAGCAGCTGGATCTCAACAGGAGCAGCCAGTAAAAATACTTTGGCAGCATAGCCAGCGGAAGATAAGGCTATTGCTAAGGCGAACCAACGATCTAACTTTGGTAGTAGATAAATAACAAAGCCAGTAAAAAATGAGGCTGCAATCCAGGCGATCGTTATCTTAGTCATGATGCTTGCTTTTCTTCCACAACGAACCTGACAGAAACTAGCGTCCAGCTAATTTCAACAGGGAGATTATCTTTGAGTAAGAATAGAGCTAATCGATACATAACTATGAAAAATAACTTGAACCATTAGACTGTATTTGCAGCATCCAGAAGACTAAAATTAGGACTAAACTCATGCCTCCAATCAAATGCTCGAACTGCTCGATCGCTCTCGGTAATTTAATTACCAGTCTGCGTAGCAGCACAAAGTATATAGACCAGCCGATAGCAAAGATCGCTAACGGTTTGGCTAAGTTCTCAAGGGCATAAGCTTCAGCGTAAACTCCGTTGCCGACAATCAAGCCACCCAGTAAGACAGCCATCGCCGCCCAAAACCCCGACTGAACTTTTCTTTCCTTGTCCCCTTGCCTCCTTGTCTCACCATCTGCATTGACTATACTTTCAGAACTAGACTCTAATTTCGGGCGAGGCAAAAAGATAAATTTAGCAAAGGTTACTACCGTACCGACAGTCGCAATATTTAGAGCGATCTTCTGCCAGAGTACGAGGCTTTGACCCATCCAAACTTTTGCGCCAAAACCAGCCAGCAGCGGAAACCCGCAGATCGACAAACTGGCGATCGCTAAAGGCAGCCATATTTTTAGTTCGATACCCCTAGTTCTTAATTCAGCAAAATTGCGACTGGGCAGATTCCCCGCAATCAAAAACAGGCAAGATTTAGCCAAACCGTGAGTAAAGGCATAAAAACCGCCTACGGCTGGTGCAGCTAAAATAAAACCCATTTGAGAAATGCTACTAAATCCTAGAG
>JBCBEA010000166.1:0-7874 GCA_038529195.1 Cyanobacteria bacterium J06600_6 | reverse complement strand
GCTCATATTAGACTGTATGCGTATCATCTTAAATTAAATGGGAATACTTACTAGTAAGTTAACAATTTACTTTTATTATCTGTAAAACCGCCCAGTAGTAAAAATTAATTGTCTAGAATGCACATTGTCAAACCAGCCAGCATGAGTAAAAACCGCCGCATCGTTATTGGTGACGTACACGGACACTATGACACGTTAATTGCCCTACTAGACGCAGTTTCTCCCACGAGTGAAGACGAAATTTACTTTTTGGGAGACCTAATTGATCGCGGTCCCAAAAGCGCTCAGGTAGTCGATCTGGTTATGCGTAATAAGTTTCACTGTTTACGAGGCAACCATGAGGAAATGTTGCTAGATGTTGTCGGGACAGGAGAAGTATCAGTAGAGCTTTATCAAAGTTGGCTCTATAGCGGTGGTCATGCAACGGTTGACAGTTATGACAGTAAGATCCCTCAAGAACATATCGATTGGCTCAAAAGTCTGCCTTTATATATGGACTTAGGAGACTACTGGTTGGTACATGCGGGGGTAGATCCTAATATTCCTCTCCAACAACAGGGAGCAGAACAGTTTTGCTGGATTAGAGAAGATTTCCACAGCAGCGACAAAACCGTATTTAATGACAAACTGATTGTCACGGGACATACAATTACCTTTACCCTTCCAGGCGTCAAAGCAGGACAAATTGCAGCAGGAAAAGGCTGGTTAGATATTGAAACAGGAGCATATCACCACAATAGTGGTTGGATGACGGCTCTTGACCTTAATCAGCGCAAAGTTTATCAGGCGAATACTTTTGACGGCAGAATTCGGATTATGCCTTTGAGAAAAGCGATCGCTAAAGTAGATTCTTCTAAGGTGGAATCTCGCAGAATGCGTAAACGAGCTTAGTTGCCAGGCAGATCGGCAATCGAGAATTTTTAATTCAAAAGCAGCAATCAATGAAGCTTGCGGAGTAATCTAACTCTAGCCAGCACGGCTGCTTTTTTTGTGTATTTATAAGCTGGTGGCGCTCATGCCAGTTAAATTAGTCATACCCAAAAAATAATTTTTTAAGGCGTGGCACATTTAGAGGATGATTTTTAAAAATTTCTAATTTACGGGTGGTCTTAAAAAGCTAGTAAAGGCAACAATAAAGTAAAGAAATAATAGACTAATGGCGCGGTAAAAATATAGCTGTCTGTCCGATCTAAAATACCACCGTGTCCAGGAATCAACTGACCTGAATCTTTAAGCCCTGCATCTCTTTTCATCATCGATTCGGTAAGATCTCCTAATAGGCTCGTAATGCCGATTAGCGTCCCCATCATAATTCCGCTAATTTGCCAGGCAGGAAAATGAAAATACCATGCACCTAATTCAGCGACAATTAGGCTGCCTAGGATCCCAAATACTGCCCCTTCAACAGTTTTCTTGGGACTGATATCTGATAGTTTTGTCCGTCCAAAAGTTTTGCCCATCGTATATGCACCAATGTCCGCTGCCCAGATACATGCCATAACTAGAAAAGTTAGGGTCAGGGCAGTAGGAAACTGACTGAGGTCGATCCAAGAGTCTGGCCAGTAGCCATCTAGGGGTAAGTTACTAGAATTATCCACGTTGGGCAAATTGACTCGCAGGCGCACCCAAAAAGTCGGCAGATAGCCCGTATAAAATAGCCCTAAAATTGAGCTAGAGATATCGGCAATGGTGGCAATCTTGGGCTGAAAGAGAAGATAAAAGCAGATAATAGTTCCCCCCAAGCAAAACATTGCATCGGTAACGTCAGGGGCAACGGTGGCGCTGAGTAACAGCAGTACGGAGACAATTAAAGTTGTTTTGGCTGCGGGCTCGACTCCCTTGGCACGAACTAAACGGAAGTATTCTCGCTGTGCCAAGACAATTAAAATACCGATACCCAGAGTAAAGTACCATCCTCCGAGAATAATCGCTCCCAAGGCTAAGGCGATCGCAATTATTGAACTGACTATACGAGATGTGGGCATAATGCGTTGCGACAACAAACGCTAAGTTTGGGTGGAGGATTGAGTTTAAGGCAACCTTATGAAAGGTTAACAAATTACTGGATCGAGTCCTAGCAATATTTATTAAGAAAATAACGATTATAGTAACCTACATTTTTTCGCCACTGAGGATAAACATCGGATTTACCGCCGCAAAAGTTTGGTGGATACCTCTGGTTTCTAGACGATTCACCGCTGACTGAACGACTTCAATATTTCGCGCCTGAAGTTCGGATAAGCCTTCGGAAATTATGTACAGATTCTCTAAGCTATTAACAGTAGCAACAATGTGTCCCTCTGGCTGAAGATATTTCCAGGTTTGTTTTAGAATATCTTTAATTGGTTTGCCCCCCTCGATACAAACCACATTTGGTTTTGGGGTAATTTCATCAAGACATTCGGGGGCACTGCCCTGGACTACTTTGACATTCTCAACTCCAAAGCGATCGCAGTTACGTTTGATTAGCTTTGCTACCTCATCATCTCGTTCGATCGCCACAATCTTGCCTTCAGGACAAAGTAAGCCTATTTCTACAGGAATGGTACCCGTACCCGCACCAATATCCCAAAGTACAGAATCTGGTTTCATCTTGAGGGAAGAGAGAATTAGCACTCTTACCTCTCTTTTACTCAGGGGTATTCCTGGCAAGCGTTCAAACAGTTGATCGGGGATTCCTGGAGTTTTATAAGACCAAAGCATAGTTAAGGGTAAATTAAATTAGTTATGGGTTGCTACAAACAAGAGCAAATTTTAATTTTTAAAAGCTAATTAATTATCTTATTTAAGCGCCTGAACGGTCTGGAGAGTAGGATCGTTACACCCTGTAATAGTTCCTCCCTCGTTTAAAATCTGTTTTAAGTAGGCGATTGCCTCCGCTGTAATTACCTCCCCAGGCATAAGTAAGGGTATTCCTGGAGGATAAGGACAAATTAATTCTCCACAAAGGCGATCGCTTGCCTGTTCGATAGATACGGTTTCCGTCGTGGTGAAATAAGCTTGTCGGGGAGAAACTGGGGAGATTGAGAGATTGGGAGTTAATGGTTGAAGTTGATGATTATTAGTTAATGGTTGATGGTTAATAGTTGATTGGGATAGCTTTTGGCAGGCGTTAATTAGCTGTTGGATATCTGCTTCGGTATTTCCCAAAGAGACGATAAAGGTCAGATGTTTTAGCAAAGGTAGTTCACAGGTTACGCCAAGCTGTTCGTGAAGTATTTCATCGGCGGAAAACCCCGTAATGCCTAGTTTTGAAACATCAATGGTGAGTCGAGTTGGATCGAGATATTCGCAACCAGGCTGAATTCCTAAATCGAGTACGGAGAGATTGGGAATCTGAGCAATTTCTGTCTGAGCATAATTAGAGATGGCGATTGTCTTTGCCATTAGCTGATTTCCCTGTGCTGCCATTTGCGATCGCGCTGCATCTAAGGAAGCAAGTAGCAGATAGCTGGGACTAGTAGATTGAACCAGCCCTAGAGATTTACTAAGACGTTGTCCACAGACTCGTCTGCCTTGAGTATGCAACATTGATGCCTGAGTCATTGCCCCTAAGGTCTTATGGGTAGACTGCACCGTTAGATCTGCACCGAGGCTTAAAGCCGAGGGCGGTAACTGAAAATGGAAGGCAAAATGCGCTCCGTGTGCCTCATCCACTAGCAGCGGGATATTGTAGCTATGGGTAATTTCGGCGATCGCCTGGAGATCGCTACAGATTCCCTGGTAAGTCGGGTGAAGCATCATAACCGCTTTGGTATCGGGATGCTCGGCTAAGGCTTGTCCTACTGCTTCTGGAGTTACGTTATAGCTCAATCCAGTTTGCGGGTCGTAAACTGGAGTCAGAAAAATAGGAACGGCTCCCGATAAAATTAGACCAGCGATCGCCGATTGGTGGATATTTCTCGGCAAAATTATCTTGTCCCCCATGCCACAGGTAGCCAAAATGGCAGCAATAATGCCACAGGTAGAACCATTAATTAAAAACCAAGTTCGATCTGCTCCAAAAGTCTGGGATGCTAGCTCTTGCGCATGGGAGATTGCTCCTTCTGGGGCAAATAGATTGTCTAATTCTGGCAGTTCGGGTAAATCGGCAGGAAACACCTTGTCTCCCACTAGTTCTCTCATTTTGGGAGTGATTCCCTGACCCTGCTTGTGTCCTGGGGCGTAAAAAGCAGCATGAGGTTTCTGACTCGACTGCTTTAGAGCATCTAATAGGGGCGTGGCGAAAAAATCGTCAATCATTTAAATAAGTTTATCAGTTATTTCAGCTTAAATTGTGCATTTTATTCAGCAGCAAAGTACGGTAATTAACTCAAATTTACGCCAAAATTATTAGTTCATTCCGAATTAAACGCTTACAAATACCTGTTTAACATCATCTTTACAGTAAACATTTCCTATATAAAGAACAGGTAAAAAAAATAGCAATACTGTCGCTATCTATGTAATTACTCTGATATTGTTTGAAAATCATAAATGAACAAAAACGGGTTTATCTAAGTGTATTTGTTGAATAATTACTATAATTTGGTGGATTCAAAAAAGAAGATCTTAATTGTTGATGACGATCTAACTTTGCATTATCTTATTGGTCGTTTTCTTGCCTACAATGGCTATGCCACCGAAGTCGCCTCTGACTGTGCAACTGCCAGAAAAAAATTCAAATCGTTTCAGCCAGACTTGGTTATTTCTGATATTAATTTGCCCGATGATACGGGATTAAATTTGTGCGAAGAAATGCACCAAAATAACGCCATGATTATGATGCTCAGTTCGATGATCGACAATAGTTATGTGCTAGAGGCTTTCGCTAAGGGAGCAGATGATTACATCACCAAGCCTTTCGATCTACAAATTTTAAAAGCTAGAATCGAAGCTTTATTTAGGAGAGGTAGCGGAAAAACTACTTCTTCTAATCATAAAAAATCTATTGTTTTAGACAAATTAAAAATAGACTTTTATCGACGAGAAGTAGTTTTAGAAGACCGAATTATTTCCCTAACAGCCTTAGAGTTTGATTTATTATATTTCTTAGCTAATAATCCAAATCGAGTTTGGGATCGAGCAGAATTAATCTCAGCAATTTGGCATAATGATGATTATGTTGGAGACGATCGCAAGGTAGATATTCACGTTGGTCGAATTCGTAAAAAAATTGGTGACATTAAGGGAGAATGTATTAAAACTATCTGGGGTCGGGGCTACATGTTTGAGTTATCTCGTTCCAATGCAGTAAAATTGGCAAACTGAACCTACAAGCCAATTTTAAGCCGTCATGTTAAGAGCAGGAATCGTCGGATTACCCAATGTGGGGAAATCTACCATGTTTAATGCCTTGGTTGCGAATGCCAAGGCGGATGCAGCCAACTTTCCTTTTTGTACCATCGAACCCAATGTGGGGGTGGTATCTGTCCCCGACAATCGGCTCGAAATCTTGTCCGAACTTTCAAAGTCACAAAAAATAGTTCCGACCAGAATCGAATTTGTTGATATTGCAGGACTAGTAGCAGGAGCAAGCAAAGGAGAGGGATTGGGAAATCAGTTTCTGGCCAATATCCGCGAAGTTGATGCGATTGTCCACATGGTACGCTGCTTTGATGATGACGATATTATTCATGTTGCAGGTTCAGTAGATCCGATGCGGGATATTGAAATTATTAATTTAGAGTTGATTTTGGCTGACTTGGCGCAAATTGAAAGACGCATTACTAGACAGCGTAAAAGCGCCAAAAATGATAAAAATGCCCAGGCGGAGGTGGAATTGCTAACCAGAATTAGCGAAGTTCTTAATGACGGTAAATCTGCCCGCAGCATGGATTTATCCGAAGATGAACAGCTGATGATTAAGTCTTTAGGACTATTGAGCAATAAGCCGATTATCTACGCTACTAATGTTTCTGAAGACGATCTGGCTACGGGTAATCAGTGGGTAGAGTCAGTACGAGAATTTGTTAAAGACGAAGATGCCAAAGTTGTTGTCGTTTCCGCCCAGGTAGAGTCAGAGTTAATCGAGCTAGATGAAGCTGAAACTAAGGATTTTCTTGAGGCTTTAGGAGTAGAAGAAGGCGGTTTGAAATCTTTGATCCGCGCGACCTACGATCTTTTGGGTTTACGCACCTACCTGACTACTGGCGAAACTGAAACTCGCGCCTGGACCATTCTTGCGGGCATGAAAGCACCCCAAGCAGCAGGGGTAATTCATACGGATTTTGAGAAGAAGTTTATTAAAGCTGAGACGATTAGTTACGAAGATTTGGTGACTACGGGTTCTAGAGGCGCAGCTAGAGAAAAAGGCTTACTGCGTTTGGAAGGTAAAGATTATATCGTTCAAGAGGGGGACGTGATTGAATTTCGGGTTGGTGGTTAAACAGAAGCATCCCACTTGTTGACACCTAAATTTGTCATGTTATGTCAATTGCATAAGAATCTTAGGAAAATCGCAAGTGAATAAATTTTTCTCTTTAGCCCTTTTTAATCAGGTTTTGAGGTTAATTTGGTAATATTGCCTCCTAAATTTAATCGGCAATTGGGGAACTAAATAAGCAGTGATGAAACTAAAAAACTGGGGATTATGCTTGACAATAGCAACACTAACTACAATTTTCGCAATTGCCCCAGCACAAAAGGTAAATAGCCAAGAAAATGAAGCAACCTCCTCCTTAATAGAATCTTCTCTGGTACTTTATGGAGGAGAACGAAGTCGTTCTCAAGTAGTAGCTTGGTATCTAGAAGAGCTAAATATTGACTATCAGTACCAAAAATTAGATCTTAGTGCTGGAGACAACCAGCAGCCCGAATATTTAGCCATCAATCCCATGGGAAAAGTTCCCGCTTTAGTAGATGGCGATTTTAGTATCTGGGAGTCGGGCGCAATTTTATGGTATGTGGCAAATAAATATGAAAAATTGCCCTCAGATCTAACCATACAGTCTGAGACAATGCAGTGGATACTATTTGCTAACTCTACTCTTGGTAATGGGCTTTTTTTAGAAGATAGAAGAGAACAAGAAATGCCTCGTTTGCTAACACCCCTTAATGAAATCTTAGAAACTAATTCCTATCTGATGGGAAAAAAATTTACCGTGGCAGACGTTGCCGTTAGTTTTTACTTATACGCAGCTAAAATACGTTTCAATCTAGAGTGGCAAGAATATCCTTTTCTCAACGATTATTTAAAACGAATTATACAAAGAGAAGCATTTATTAATACTGTAGGGAAACGCTAAAGCGCAGTCTCATTATGCCAATTGAAGTATCTAGAATGTGACGAATGAGGACTTATCACAAACGTTTCGGGAAATCATTGTCACATAACCTAAAGTTAATAGGTTGGTAAATCGTAGTTATGACAATGGAAAACTCAGCAAAACCTCAAGTCTCACTCTTGTCTGATGCTAGTAAGAGACTAGCTAGAGCTTTAGAACACGTTGAAATATCCGAAGATGCGATCGCGCGTTTACAGCATCCAAAGACTAGTCTGAGCGTTTCAGTTCCCATACGTATGGATGACGGTAGTTTGAAAGTGTTTTCAGGCTATCGGGTACGTTACGACGATACGAGAGGCGCAGGTAAAGGCGGAGTCCGTTACCATCCTGGGGTAAATTTGGATGAAGTACAGTCTTTAGCTTTCTGGATGACCTTCAAATGTGCTCTACTAGATTTGCCGTTTGGTGGGGCGAAGGGGGGAATTACAGTAAATCCGAAAGAATTATCTAAAGCAGAGTTAGAACGGTTGAGCCGAGGGTACATAGATGCGATCGCTGATGCGGTCGGCGTAGATATTGATATTCTCGCTCCCGATGTCTATACCAACGCCGTGATTATGGGCTGGATGATGGATCAGTACAGCACGATTCAGCGCAAATTGTGTCGGG
>JBCBEA010000165.1:0-7890 GCA_038529195.1 Cyanobacteria bacterium J06600_6 | reverse complement strand
ATAGCAAATTTTCGATCTAGCAAATAAAAAGATCGCAGAAGATGTCAAAATCTAAAGTAAACCGTAGTCGTTGCTACGACTTATGGGATTATTAAGACAAAGTAGCTTGAAAAATAGCTTAAGAAATTAAAGGCTAAAATTAATAGTCACACTTAGATAAATTTAAAAAATTGCTGTTGGGAGAAATTTGGGAAGATGCGTGACGCTGTTACCAATTTAATTAGAAACTATGATATCGCTGGTCGCTATTTAGACCGCAATGCTATTGATAGTCTTAAGGGCTTTTTTGCTTCTGGAAACGCCAGAGTAGCTGTGGCAACTATGGTCAGCGGTAATGCTGCAACTATTGTGAAAAATGCAGGACTGAAGTTATTTGAAGAGGTCCCCGAACTGATTAGTCCGGGAGGGAATGCCTACACTACTCGTCGCTATTCTGCCTGTTTACGCGACATGGATTACTATCTACGCTACGCTAGCTACGCTTTGGTAGCGGGAAGTATGGATGTGCTGGATGAACGAGTATTGCAAGGCTTGCGAGAAACTTATAACTCTCTGGGAGTGCCCATCGGTCCTACTGTAGTGGGGATTGAAATCATGAAAGATATGCTCAAGGATATGGCAAGGGAAGCTGGAGTAGAAAACACTAGCTTTATCGATGAACCTTTTGAATATATGACTAGAGAATTAAGCGAAGTTTCTGTTTAGACTTGAAGACTCTACTTTTACTCTTAAGACATGCGGATTAAGTAATATACGGGCTACAGATCCAGATTGATTTAGGTAGCACGGTCAATCGCTCCATGAAAGTTTAAGATTAGGGGCGATTTTTTGTTTGCCAAAAAACCTGTGAAATAGATTCAAGCTGTCCTCTTGATCTCTGGTAGAAACAGCCTTGGTACGGTAAACCACACTAAAAAAACTGTTGCCATAGGTTACGTAGTTTAGCTAAATTAGCACTCGGATGGTGAGAGTGCTAATCTAAACAAAGAGGCAACTTTTAAGAAGTTAAAGATTAGTTCTGCCCTAAAACGACAGAGTCTTTTTGACACTCCCCAACGAGTATTACTCAGAATGTACTACTCAGAATAATATTTTAAGTCTTTAGTTATCTGGAGAATTTTGCATGGCAGCTATTAGTATCAACGTTACAACCGTCAAACCATTGGGCGATCGCGTATTCATCAAAGTGAGCGCCAGCGAAGAAAAAACTGCTGGTGGTATCTTGTTACCCGATGCAGCTAAAGAGAAGCCTCAGGTTGGCGAAGTTGTGGGTGTAGGTCCTGGTAAGTCAAAAGATGATGGTGGTCACACACCTTTGGAAGTAAAGGTCGGAGATAAAGTTCTCTATTCCAAGTATGCAGGTACAGACATCAAGCTAGGTGGTGAAGATTATGTCTTGCTATCAGAAAAAGATATTTTGGCAGCAGTCTCCTAGTTTGTCTTGCGATCGGGTTATCAGTCGGTTACTCAGATTAAGGTTGTAGCTACTGGCAACTGTTAATCACAGATCGAGAATTTTTACTATTCACTGTTCATCTTTTCATTAAAGGCAAATCAAAATAAATGGCTAAATCTATTATTTATAACGACGAAGCCCGTCGTGCATTGGAAAAAGGAATCGACCTCTTGGCTGAAGCGGTAGCCGTTACCCTAGGTCCAAAAGGACGTAACGTTGTCCTCGAAAAAAAATTTGGCGCGCCCCAAATTGTCAATGATGGGGTAACGATCGCCAAAGAAATTGAGTTAGAAGATCACATCGAGAATACTGGCGTATCTTTGATTCGTCAAGCAGCTTCTAAGACTAATGATGTTGCAGGAGACGGCACAACTACCGCCACAGTTTTGGCTCATGCCATCGTCAAAGAAGGTTTACGTAACGTTGCAGCGGGAGCAAATCCCATTGCGATTAAGCGTGGTATCGACAAGGCGATCGAGCACCTAGTCGGTAAAATTCAGGAGCAGGCGCAACCTGTGGGCGACTCTAAAGCGATCGCTCAGGTAGGAACTATCTCCGCTGGTAACGACCAAGAAGTCGGCGATATGATTTCCCAAGCAATGGATAAAGTCGGTAAGGAAGGCGTTATCTCCCTCGAAGAAGGTAAGTCTATGACTACCGAACTTGAGATTACTGAAGGGATGCGTTTTGACAAAGGCTATATCTCTCCTTACTTTGTCACTGATACCGAAAGAATGGAAGCTGCGTTAGAAGAGCCTCTAATTCTAGTTACTGACAAAAAAATCAATCTAGTACAGGATCTTGTTCCCGTTCTAGAACAGGTTGCCCGCCAAGGTAAGCCTCTATTAATTATTGCGGAAGACATCGAGAAAGAAGCTTTAGCTACATTAGTAGTTAACCGCCTGCGTGGTGTACTAAACGTGGCTGCAATCAAAGCGCCTGGATTTGGCGATCGCCGTAAGCAGATGTTAGAAGACATTGCCGTACTAACTGGTGGACAGGTAATTTCTGAAGATGCTGGTCTAAAATTAGAGACAGCTACCGTTGAAATGCTTGGTACTGCTCGTCGCATCAACATTACCAAAGACAGCACAACTATTGTGGCTGAAGGTAACGAAGCGGGAGTTAAGAGCCGTTGCGAGCAAATTCGCCGTCAAATTGAAGCGAGTGAGTCTTCCTACGACCAAGAAAAACTTCAAGAACGTCTGGCAAAACTTTCTGGTGGTGTTGCGGTAATCAAAGTTGGTGCTGCAACTGAAACCGAAATGAAAGATCGCAAATTGCGTTTAGAAGATGCGATTAACGCGACAAAAGCAGCAGTAGAAGAAGGTATTGTCCCTGGTGGCGGTACTACCCTCGCTCACCTCGCTCCTGGTTTAGAAGAGTGGGCAAATGCCAATCTTAAAGACGAAGCATTGACTGGAGCGACTATCGTGGCTCGTGCTTTGACTGCACCGCTCAAAAGAATCGCTGAAAACGCGGGTCAAAACGGCGCGGTAATTGCGGAAAGAGTTAAAGAAAAAGACTTGAGCATTGGTTTCAACGCTGCCAAAAACGAGTTTGTCAACATGTTTGAAGCAGGTATTGTTGACCCAGCTAAAGTAACTCGTTCTGCTTTGCAAAACGCAGCTTCGATCGCCGGTATGGTACTAACGACCGAATGTATCGTTGTTGATAAGCCTGAGAAAGAAAAAGGTGGCGCTGGCGGTGCAGGTGATTTTGACTATTAATTAATTCTATTTAGCTAAAAGCTCTTAGCTAATTATGTATCAAAAAGGCTGTCTTACTTGAGTTGTAAGATGGTCTTTTTTTTGTAACCTGACTTAGGTCGAGATTTACTAATCTTGTTGAGGTTTAAAATTAAACAGTTTAGTCTGAAAAATTTAACTTAACCGAATTTCTATCTTCTCAAAAGCTTCTCAAAAGGAATTTCTGAGCTTACCCTGTAGTGGATATTTATTGAAATCAATTCAAATAAAGCTCAAAGGGAGAAAACTAGATGTTCAAAGACATTACTCAAGCTAGCGGGATTGAATATACTGGTGGTTCTTATGGTGTTGCCTGGGGTGACTATAACCAAGATGGTTTCATCGACTTTTGGGGCGGAAATCATGGCTTTGCTGGCTCTCTCTATGAAAATCAGGGAGACGGCACATTTGACAACGTGACTCTAGCTGTTTTTGGGAATCAGCCTCAGGGGGATTTTCATGGTGCTAGCTGGGCTGATTTTGATAACGACGGGGATCTAGATTTAACGCAGCTAGTTGGAGGAGATGCGGGTAAGAGTAGTTTAGAAGATCCAGAACTTGCTAATCAACTCTACATCAATGAAGGAGGAAAATTTAGCAATCGCGCGAGCGTTTTAGGACTAGACTATACTGGTTCTCGTGCTCGAACCCCTCTCTGGTTTGATCGTAACAATGATGGCTCATTAGACTTACTGCAGGGGGCAGCAAAGCGAGTTGATGGTAATGTGCCTGCAACTATTTTTCAGCAGCAGCCACAGGGGAATTTTCAGAGCTTGAATTCGAGAGTAGAAGCAGACTTTGATGGTACTCGCTTTACTGTACTATCGGATATAGTTGGGGATGATACACCAGAATTGATTTCATATGATGCTCGCGAGGGTTTAAGCATTTATGATTCTGTTCGGCTAGAAAACCTGACCGACGAGGTGTTAGATCAACAATACAAAGCTAAAGATATTATTTCTGGAGACTTCAATGGCGATCTGTTGCCAGATCTTTACTTAACCAGAAGAGGCTTGAGTAATTCTGCTTTTAACTCTCCCGACCCAAATTCTCTAAATCTCAATTTATTTACCGAAGCAGAAGACAAGGGAATTACCTTCTCAACCAACGGGAAAATTGCGATCGATCTGTGGACGTTTGGTTTTGGTTTTGAGGAAATCGATCCCGAAAATATCTTTATTGGTGGAGAAGCTCTTAACCCAGAAGAGTTTGAGGTTGATTTTGGTGCGCCTAACGAAACTCTTACCGAACTAACCTTAACTTTAGATCCTAATGATGCGCGGGTAGAAGGCATCACCGACTTTGCCCCAGAAGATGCAGAAGGGCTATATATTGGTTACGATCCAGCTACTCAAGAATGGAAACTACAGCTATCAACAGCAGATCGAGATTTAGTTGCTGGGATTATTAGATCTGAGCATGAGATCGCCGACATTGAGGCAATCGGCTTTAATAATGATCTTGAGCCTCCCGATGATTTACTCTTAATTAGCAACGGTTTAGAGCTATTAGAGCGAACTGAGGGTACGGGTCTAAATAGCGTCAGAACAGCAGGGGTTAGCACTGTTGCAGGAGATTTTGACAACGATATGGATTTAGATTTATATGTCCTGACATCTAATGCTGCGGGGAATGAACCGAACGTACTCTATGACAATCAGGGAGACGGCACTTTTGAGGCGATTAGTAATTTAGGAGATGGAGAAGGCAGCAGTTTAGGCGTTGGCGATACAGTTAGTACTGCCGACTACAACAATGACGGCTTTCTAGATTTGTTTCTCACCAATGGGGAGTTTCCTCATCTACTAAATAAAAACGCACCCTATCAATTATTAGAAAATCAAGGCAATGATAATCACTGGCTGACAGTCGATTTAGAAGGAACTATTTCCAATCGTGATGGTATTGGCGCAAAAGTATACGTAACAGCAGGTGGCGTTACCCAGATACGAGAACAAACAGGAGGAATGCACGACAAAGTTCAAAATGACATGCGGTTACACTTTGGTTTGGCAGACAATACGGTGGTTGAAGATATTCGAGTTGAATGGTCGAGTGGTGTGACTCAGAATTTAGCAGATATCAGTGCTGACCAGATATTAGATATCGTCGAACCTGAGGTAAATCTGAGCTTTCTCTAGATTTAACTACGTCTAGTTTAAAACTTGATTTAGTTAGTCTGCGATCGCCCAAATCGTCAGTACAATGTGAAAAATCAAACTCTTTAGTAGCTATATGTATTATTTATCTTTTTTAATTCTAATTCCTGGCACGCTATTGAGCATGTGGGCGCAGCACAATATCAAAAGCACTTATCGTCGTTATGCTCAAGTGCGATCGCAAATGGGAATGACGGGGGCAGAAGTCGCCCAGACTATCTTAAGCAACATGGGCATTACTGACATCAAAATCGAGGGCGTAAGAGGTGAATTAACCGATCACTACGATCCCCGCGCCAAAACTGTCCGACTTTCCCAGGGGATCTA
This sequence comes from Cyanobacteria bacterium J06600_6, assembly GCA_038529195.1. Lineage (GTDB taxonomy): Bacteria > Cyanobacteriota > Cyanobacteriia > Cyanobacteriales > Xenococcaceae > Waterburya. The sequence goes on along the minus strand of JBCBEA010000165.1, from coordinate 2,197 downwards.
TAATTCTGATTCACTAGCTGCTGCTGCTGTAGCGGCTCATGAGTGTGGTCACGTGTTGCAGGACAAAAAGGACTATAAGTTCATGAACTTTCGTGCTGCTTTAGTACCCGCAGCTAATCTAGGCTCAAAATTTGCACCAATGCTAGTCATGGGTGGCATTTTCTTGAGTGCTTTGGGAACTATTTCTATTGCCTTTATCTATATTGGCATTGCTCTATTTCTTGGCGTGATTGCTTTTCATGTAGTAACTCTCCCCGTTGAGTTTGATGCTTCCCGTCGCGCTTTAAAGCTAATTGACGAATTAGATATCCTGCAAGGAGAAGAACATCAAGGTGCAAAAGCTGTCTTGAATGCAGCAGCCTGGACTTATGTAGCCACCGCCTTTGCTAGCCTACTTCAGCTAACCCAGTATCTCTTGATTCTCAACTCCCGTCGGCGTTGAAATGAAATAGATTGATTCAATCGAAATAAAAGCCAAGTATCTCGTTTAAACGCCCTGTATATAAATTGCTAGAAGCTGCTTACAGATACTCTGGGAACAGCTTCTAAGGTTTTCATGAATTTTGCCAATACATCAATCTGACTTTCTACATCACAGCGTTCCTTGACTAATTTGTAGGCGCGTTGTCCCCGTAATTTAGCTTCGGCGGGATTATTCAGCAACGATTGGAGTGCTTCACGTAAATCTGTTACATCTCCAGGTTTGACAGTGATAATTGCGTCCTGGTTATCAAGGTAGTCACTAAGCCCTTTAGTGCGCGTACAGACAACCGCTTTCCCACATGCCATGGCTTCCGATAGTACCGTTACCCCGCAGGTACCATCATTTTCTCGTAGACAAAGAACAACTAAATCAGCACGATGATAAAGCTTGACAAGTTCGGATAAATGATATCTACGATTGCTCATGTTTTTGGGCATTACTTTCGGAAAATTTCTGGCTACCCGAGACTGGAACTGTGAAAAGCCAGCAACTTTTACATCTAGGTTGAGATTTTCTGTAGCTGCTGCTAAAAGCTTATAGTCTCGTCGCTCTAAACCAGAACTAACAATTAAGGGTCGAGGGTTATTGACAGAGAAAGTTTTTGAACTGAAGTAACTAACATCAATTGGATTCCACCACAAAAGAATTTTTTCTGAAGCTAAATTAAGATAATTCTGCAGAAACCTTTGATTGGCAGTACTGCTAACAACTGCCAAATCAATAGCATCCTCTATTTTCAATAATTTTAGTGCTGCTTTCGCCTGCAAGCCTGTAATACGGTGAAACCAAACTACAATTTTGGGACGATTGGGCTTGCCACGACAAATACTAGCTAGAGGAATGCCAATTTCTTCTCCAGGACAAAAGATAACATCATCTGAGGTCAGTTGAGAAGCTATCTCTCTTGCATAAGCCCAGTTTTCAGGAGTCCCCGCTAAATTGGCACCAATTCTATCAATCAGCTTGATTGGATAAGATGCTGGAGTAATCAGAGTAGCATTCAAACTTTTTGCCAACAGGCTTAAATCAAACCTAGGTAATTCTAATGTTGCTGAAGATGCTTCATAGAAGCGTCGAGCATGTACTTTAGTTAGAATAATATGATACTTCAATTTCTATTTATTATTAATAAACTTTTAATACTTAAGACTACATCGAAAATTTTTTAACGATTAGCCTTCAAGTATTTCCATATAAAAACAAATAGTACTACAGAATATATTGCTTTTGAATCTTACACAATATGTTTAATTTTTGAGAAATATAAGATTAAGAATTGATTAACCAAGCGTCTCTAAAATAATTATTTCAGAATATTAAATAATTTATTTGAAATTGGCTTAGTTGAAAACTCATTTATTTATGGCTTTTTAATTTTGAGGTGTTTTTATAAACTTCAACCTCTACTATCGCGATCGCTATTTCTGCCGACAGCATTAGCGATTAAATGTTCTTTAACAGTAAACTCAAACTGATACAGATAGGCTGCTGAGATTACCCAAATTACTAAACGCAACAGAGGACTATAAATCGGCTGTCGCAAAATCATCAAAGCTATCTGCACCCAAAGTTCAACGCGAGATGATGCATTAACGCACAGATCAGAATATCCCACCGCAGCGGATACAACGCCAGTAGGCAATAGTTCCATCGTTCCGTAAACGGCTGAATTTGATACCTGTTCTAAGCCACCACAGTTCGTATAGCTAGAGC
>JBCBEA010000164.1:0-7893 GCA_038529195.1 Cyanobacteria bacterium J06600_6 | reverse complement strand
AGGTAAATAGAACAGGAACAACTACCAGAGTTAAAAGGGTAGAGGTCGTAAACCCACCAATTACTGCGATCGCCATAGGGCTGCGGACTTCACCATCTGAGCCAAATTCAAGCGCAATCGGAATCATGCCGGCGATCGTCGAAATAGAAGTCATTAAGATTGGACGCAAACGCGATACCCCAGCAGCAATAACCGCCTGACGCTGAGTCTTGCCCTCTTTTATGCCTGCGAGAGCAAAATCCACCAGTAAAATCGCATTTTTGGTTACTAGACCCATTAGCAGCACAATGCCAATCAGAGCGAAAAGACCCAGTTCTTTCTGAGCAATTAATAGTCCCAACAGCGCCCCCCCAACCGAGAGAGGTAGAGCCACCAAAATCGCCATGGGGTAAACAAAATTATTGTAGAGCAGAACTAAGATGGCATAGATGCATAAAATTGCTAGACCTAAAGCACTGCCGAAGCGACCAAATACATCCCGCATAATTTCCGCATCACCAGAGGGTTCTTCTTTAACCGCTGATGGTAGGTCGATCATGGCAGGTAAAGCACGAATCTTAGTCATGGCATCACCTAAGGAAATTCCCTGTAAGTTTCCCTCTACTGTAATCTGACGATTGCGGTCAAATCTTTTAATGGTTGCAGGACTACTGCCTAAATAAATATCTGCTACGGCTTTTAGAGGCACTAGAGAACCGTTGCTAGAAGGGATAAGAAGATTAGCTAGAGTTTCAATATCCTGGCGGTTTTCGGGGTCAATTTGGACACGAATTGGAATTTGGCGATCGGGCAAATTAAATTTTGCGAGACTAAACTCATTATTCCCAATTGATGCTACAGAAGCGGTACTAGCGATCGCCTGTACGGAAACACCTAAATCAGCTGCTTTACGAGGATCTGGTTGCACAATTACCTCTGGCTTGACCAGGCTAGCACTGGTGGTTACATCAACCAAGCCAGGAATTTCTCGGATCTGTTTTTCGAGACTGTTCGCCGTAGCGTCAAGAATTTCAGGATTGCTGCTGCGTAAAATTAGAGACACATCTTTATTGCTGCCCCCCGCACCACGACTCTGAAAGCTAATTCTTGCCCCAGGAATCTGGTTGAAAAACTCTCGCATTTTGTCTTGGAATTCTCGCTGAGAAAGAGTTCTTTCATTTTTAGGCAACAGCTTAACCGAGAGTAATCCTGTATTGATTTCTCCTCCCTCCCCAACTTCTTGCAGAATTGTTTCTACTTCTGGCTGTTGCTTAAGAGTTTCATTTAGCTGCTCCATAACAGCGCTTGTATCTTCTAGCTGAGACCCTGGGGGTAATTCAACTTGGACAATACTCAATCCTGTATCTCCCGCATCAAACAAACCTTTGGGAATAAAAGGAATTAGCTGAAGACTGCCAAAGAAAAAAGTAGCTGCCAAGATTAGGGTAGTAATACGATTTCTTAAAGCTAAGTTGAGCAGAAAACGATATGGCTGGCGTTTTGCTCCTGCATTAGGATCGAAATTTTGGGAAGATATGGCAGATAAGGTTGCTGAAGTATCGGTTTGCAGCTTTTCTCTGCCAATGGGCGTAATATCATAGTCAACGGCATTTAAAGCACGAAAACGAGGATACTGAAAAGTCTGTTTCCGAGGTTTGAGAAAGTAAGCACTAAGCATTGGCGTTACCGTCGTGGCAACTAGAGTTGAGAACATCGTTGAGACAGCTACCGTTACGCCAAAAGGTTGGAAATACTGTCCTGGAATCCCACCCATAAAAGCGACAGGGATAAATACGGCAACAATAGTAGCGGTAGTGGCAACAACTGCCAATCCAATTTCACGGGCAGCATCTAAAGCAGCCTGAAAAGGTCGTTTCCGCATTTGCAGATGGCGGTCGATGTTTTCGATCATACAAATCGCATCATCAACTAAGTTACCGACAGCAAGAGCCAAAGCGAGAAGACTCATACTGTTGAGGGTATAACCCAAAGCTTTCATGACCCAGAAAGTTGGGATGATTGATAAAGGTAAAGCAGCCCCCGTGATTAGAGTAACGCGCCAGTCTTTGAGAAAAATGCCAACCGTTAATACCGTTAATAAACAGCCAATGATCAAAGAATTAATCGTGCCTCGATAGGAAGCACGAATTTCATCCGCAGCGGTCAGAATCAATTTAAGCTCAACGTCATCGGGAAGAGCTGTTTTTAACGATTCAACCCTAGCCCTTGTCGCTTCCTCAACTGAAACCAAAGTACTGCCCAAACTGCGTTTGACAGCAAAAGCCACAACAGGTTCACCATTCAGTAAAGCCTTTTGTCGCGATTCCTCAAAGCCATCCGTAACTTCGCCAAAATTAAATAGAGGCACCGTCTCACCATTGCCTAATTCAATCGGATAATTTCTCAAATCCCTAACTGTTTTGGCGCTACCTAGAGTTCTAACACTTTGCTCGCGACCACCAATTTCCGATCGCCCTCCCGAAAGATTGACGTTAAAGCGAGTGATCTGACTATCAATTTCTGTGGCGGTAATACCATAAGCCTGGAGTCTGGCTGGGTCGAGATTTACCCGCACCTCTCGATCAACTCCTCCTAAACGCTCTATCTGTCCTACCCCGTCTACGTTAAGCAGTTCCGGAATAATTGTGCGATCGACTAAGTTGCTAATATCTTCGACTGAACGCTGGCTAGAAGATACTGCATATGTAACAATGCTTCCACCTCTAAACTCAAGTTTAGTCACGCTGGGTTCATCGATATCTTGGGGTAATTCAGGACGTACTTGGGCGATCGCATTACGAACTTCATTGATTGCGCGATCGCTGTCTACACCAAGGTTAAAGTTAATTACAGTACTGGAATTACCGTCTGTAACGGTAGAGCTTAAATCGTCGATGCCGTCCAAGTTTGCTACTGCATCCTCAATCTTCTTGGTTACCTGAGTTTCCAGCTCTGTGGGACTCGCTCCTCTCTGGGTTGCACGCACAATCACTACCGGCACGTCAATGTTAGGTGACTCATCAATTCCTAAAGTTAAGAAGGAAATAACCCCAACAATTCCCAAAATCAAAAATGTAACAATCGTTGGTACAGGATTCTTAATTGACCAAGAGGAGAAATGAAAAGACATGTTTTAAGAGGATGAGGGACTTTAAGGAATTGAAGACTGCTGTTTGGGATTAGTTTGAATGTCCATTAAGAAGTATAACAATTGCTGCAATTTCATAGTTATCTGGCTCTGTTTTGCTTTAACTAATAATCTTGCTCAATGATTGTGCTTATTTCTTGATTTTTTTCCTAGCCTGACAAACGTAACGCCTGCTTTTGTTTGAGTCTGCAGATAATGGTGAAATGAACTATAATAGATTTATAGTAAAAATCACTATAATTATCCGCCAAACTGAACTTTTAAGTAAAAAGCTATTTATTCATATGTTTACAGCAGCCAAGCCAAAGACCAGCGCTACCGAAATTCCCCAGGATTTGTTTGGAGCAATTCAAGAGCTAAAACAGGAGCTAAACGCCGTAATCCTGGCTCACTACTATCAAGAAGCAGATATTCAGGATATTGCTGATTATTTAGGCGACTCGCTGGGTTTATCCCAGCAGGCTGCAAATACAGATGCCGAAGTAATCGTTTTTGCGGGGGTACACTTTATGGCAGAGACAGCTAAAATTCTTAATCCCAATAAGCTGGTACTCCTGCCAGATTTAGATGCCGGGTGTTCTTTGGCGGATAGCTGTCCCCCCGAAGATTTTCGTGCTTTTAAAGCAAGACATCCCGACCATATTGTTATTTCCTACATTAACTGTACGGCAGAAATCAAAGCCCTTAGCGATATTATTTGTACCAGCTCCAATGCTGTCAAAATTGTTAACCAAATTCCTCCAGAGCAGCCCATTATCTTTGCTCCAGACCGTAATTTGGGTCGCTATGTGAGTGAACAAACAGGGCGAGATATGGTTTTATGGTCGGGTAGCTGCATTGTGCATGAAACCTTTTCTGAAAAGCGAATTATTGAGTTAAAGCTAGAGCATCCAGAAGCAAAAATGATCGCTCACCCCGAATGCGAACCCCCTGTACTGCGTCACGCCGATTTTATTGGCTCGACTACTGCTTTGCTCAACTACAGCAGAGAAAGCTCTAGCCACAAATTTATTGTTGCTACCGAGCCAGGTATTATTCATCAAATGGAAAAAGCTGCTCCCAAAAAACAGTTTATTCCCGCTCCTGGAATGGATAACTGCGTCTGTAATGAGTGTCCTTATATGCGTCTCAACACTCTAGAAAAGCTCTACCTGGCAATGAAAAATAAGACTCCAGAAATCACCATGCCTGAAGATATTCGCGTTGCTGCGTTAAAGCCAATTCAAAAAATGCTAGAAATGTCTTAGTAGGATGCAAAAGGCAGAAGGCGCAAAGGACTTGTCCGCATGCAGGCAGAAGACAGCTGATTTTTCAGCATAGAGGGTTTATTTGCACGGTTTTTGGATTTTGAAGTTAACCGATTTTAGATTTCGTACTCTGTAAAATGAGCAGGAGGACAGCTAACGTTCTCATACTTATCAATTTCCTCTAGATAGAACTTTGTTTCTTGACCCCAATTTGCCGACCTATACCAGCGTTTTAGCCAAACTTCTGCCTCAATATACATCTCTGAGCTAGAAGGCACTTTACACAGGTGGCGAATTGCTTCTAGGATACGACTTTCTTTTCCCAACTGAGGTGCAGCCATCACCCTCAGACGATTGAGGGTAATTTCACAGTTGGCGGGAAAATCTTGCTGAAGCTGCTGCTGGGTCGATTCTAAATTGGCGATCGCATTTAACACCGAGCTTAAGTCAGGGGAGTTTATCTGGCGACAAGACTGCTGGAGCTGATCGGTTTGCTTTTGGGAGATGTTTTTTGTCTTTCCAGAAGAATTTGAAAGCGAGGAATAATAGTTATTAATCGTTAAAAACAGCGGTACTAGTAAAGCGATCGCTACCCCAGTGATAATTGAAGCAACTTTAGTTAATGGTTCGGGGGAATTATCCTCCAGCTCTACAATAGGGTATTCTTGTTTATCCGCAAGGGGTGTTTGAGCTATTGATTCTGCTGGTACGGTAGCTATGTTAGCGGACTGCAAAATTTTAGATTGAGGCTGCTCTGGAATTTGAGTCTCGCTTTGCTGAGAAGTAGATTTACTATTAGCAGAATTTACTTTTTTCGACTCAAGCTGCTGGAGCTTTTCGATTACAAATTCTCGGTCAAAAATTTGCTGGTAGATAATACTACTAACCCTTAGCTGGTTCTTTACTAAAACGATTAGCCCTAACTGCAGTAATTCCTGCTGCTCTTCACTATTTTCATAGGCTTTTTCAACCGCTAACAAGATGTTTTGATACTCTTTTAATAGAGGGATAGAGCCACATCGAGGATTGTTTGACAGGCTATAGGCAATTGTTCTGATTGATGAAGCAGCGTTGTCTGTTCGCCATTTGCGAATCAGTGTCCCTTCCACAAACTGATCTACTGCCTTGATTTCTTGTCCTCCAGGGATATTAGACTTAGATTTAGCAAATACTTGAGCAATAGCTTTGGTTAAGACAGGAATACCACCTGTCCAAGCAAGAATGCGAGTTAAAACTAAAGAATGATCGGCATATTTTTTTTCTAAATGTAGAGTCTCAGAATTGTATTTCTCTAACATTCCTAAAGACATAATTTGCGGCGGCTGCAAAGATAGATTGTTGATAAAAAAGTTAATCGTATCTTGTTCAATCCAGTCTTTTTGAACTGCAATTTCTCCAAATTTTTCTTGTTTTTCCTTTTGCTCCTGGAGAATAGTTGCAATTTGCTGATCGTTTAAAAGACAAGCCTGCTTGAGATAATAGCCTAGGGGTAAAATCTGCCCTTGAGCCATGATTTCTTGCCACTTATCAGCAAAAAAATTAATAGTTTTCACTCTTAATCCCTGTCTTAAAACTAAAATTTCTCCTAGCTTCATCTGAGGATACTGCTTTTGCACTTCTAAAGCATTTTTTAACTGTTCAGCTGAAATTAATCCAGCATTTTGCAATAATAATCCTATGGGTATTTTTTTATTTAGCTCGGACATTTTTAATAAGACGGAATAAAACTATAAAGTTAGATATGATGTTTGATTTAAATAAGAAAGCAGAAATTAAACTCGGGTAATTTATTTAACAGCAATACCTTTGTACATATAGCCAATCACTCTCGGCAATCTGGGTGCATAAAACTGTTTGACCGTTACATCCGGAAACTGCTGCTGTACTAAAGCATCAATACGGCGATTAAGATGACAACCATCAGCAATAATTTTCTGGATCGGAGTTAAACGATTTTGCCAAACCTGAACGCCTCGATCTTGACTTAAACCATGTTCGATAAAGTAAAACTTTCCACCGGGTTTTAATAGGCGGTATACTTCTGAGAGCGCCTGCTCCACTAAAGGAATACTGCAGAGAGTCCAGGTACAGACAACCGAATCAAAGATTTCATCTGGCATAGGCAAGCTTTCACCATTTAAAACCTTGTAGTCTACTGAAATCTGAGATTTAGCAATACGCGATCGCGCTAACTTTTGCATCCCAGGATTAGGGTCAATAGTCGTAATTTTGCTTACGGATGGGGGATAGTGGGGCAAATTTAAGCCCGTACCAAAACCAATTTCTAAGATTTCGCCCGACACCTCAGTCAAAAGCTCTTGTCGATATTGCTCTAAGCTAGAGCCAGACATAGCTAGATCTATGCAGTAAGGAATAATCGAATTAGAATAAAAGCTCATTAGCTAGATTTTTAAGAGAAAAATAAAGTCGATTGCCGATCGCCTGTTAATAATATTTCTACTAATCTGTTAATTTTAAATTAATTTTAAAATTATCTCCCAGAATGAAGTTTCAAGAACTAGTTACTCAACTCGGCAAAGCAGCTACCAAAAACAGCCTCGAACAAAATCAGGAGCTTAATCCTCAGCTAGATGGAGTTAAAGCAATTGATCGAGCAGGAACCGGCTCTTTAAGCTATGTTGAAGGTGGAAAATTTGCAGCAATGGTTAGTACAACTAAAGCCTCCGCTTTAATTTTGCCACTGGATGAGACTTTACAAACTCAGGCTCTGTCAAGAGATATTGCCTGGATTGCTACTGCCGACCCCAGACTTTTATTTGCCCAGGCGATCGCTTTATACTATCAGCCATTTAAACCGACTCCAAGGGTAGATTCTAGTGCCATTATTAGCCCTAATACCAGTGTAGGACAAGATGTCTATATTGGAGCAAATGTAGTCATTCAGGCAGGTGTGACCATTGGAGACCGCGTCACGATTCACCCAAACGTTGTTATTTATCCTGAGGTGACGATTGGCAACGATAGCACTCTCCATGCTAACTGTACAATTCATGAGCGAGCGCAGATAGGTTCGGGCTGTGTAGTTCATAGCGGTGCAGCAATTGGCTCAGAAGGCTTTGGCTTTGTGCCAACAACAACAGGCTGGTACAAAATGGAACAGTCAGGCTATACCGTTTTAGAAGATGGGGTAGAAGTAGGCTGCAATAGTGCGATTGATCGCCCTGCGGTGGGGGAAACAAGAGTCGGACGTAATACTAAAATCGATAATCTGGTTCAGATTGGACATGGATGCCAAATCGGACAAAACTGTGCCTTTGCATCTCAGGTTGGGCTAGCAGGAGGCGCAATTATCGGCAATGGCGTGATGCTAGGGGGACAGGTGGGAGTCGCCAATCAGGTAACGGTAGGCGATCGGGTAATTGCAACAGGTCAAACAGGAATTACGGGTAACGTTCCCGCTGGACAGATGGTTTCAGGAATGCCCCATATTCCTAGTCGGCTGTACCGCAAGCTGTTTGTGATGTATAAGCGTTTGCCTGAAATGTATCAGACATACAA
>JBCBEA010000163.1:0-7914 GCA_038529195.1 Cyanobacteria bacterium J06600_6 | reverse complement strand
GATGGGTCAAAAAATTACGATTGATTCAGCAACTTTAATGAACAAAGGTTTAGAGGTAATTGAAGCTCGCTATCTGTTCGATCTAGACTACGACCATATCGATATTGTGATTCATCCCCAAAGCATTATTCACTCTCTGATTGAAGTGCAGGATACTTCTGTCTTGGCGCAACTAGGCTGGCCAGACATGCGACTGCCCTTACTTTATGCTCTATCTTGGCCAGAGCGAATTTATACAGACTGGGAACAGCTAGATTTAGTTAAATCAGGCGACCTAACTTTTCGTGAACCCGACCACCAAAAATATCCCTGTATGCAGCTTGCCTACGCTGCGGGTCGAGCGGGAGGACTAATGCCTGCCGTACTCAATGCTGCTAATGAACAGGTAGTTGCGCTATTTTTAAGTGAGAAAATTGGCTTTTTAGATATCCCTCGTTTAATTGAAAAAGTTTGCGATCGCTTTAGTAATCAAAATAAGGCTGAACCAAGCTTAGATGATATTTTGGCAGCAGACCGCTGGGCAAGGCAGGCTGTTTTAGATACACAAACTTGATTTGTCAAAATTGATTGTCAAAAACAATCTTGATCGGTTAGATTGTTTATTTTTATAGGTGTATAAAAATACTAGCCATAGAAATATGTAGTCGTTTGAATAAGTTTTTGCACCCTTTAGACTGCTCGCTCTTCCTAGAGGAAAATTTTTTATTATAAATTTATTCAATAATTTCTCAACTGCCGTCGTCTGAACTGTTAAACCGACATTATCTATAGCTACTTCTAAATTACATTTATCTTTATTCGACTATGGAAATCAACGAGACTATCGCCAAAATAAAGTCTCAATTAGAAAAAATTGAGGGAGCTGAATTAGCAAATCAGCAAGAGCAAAAACAGGTAACAGAACTTATTTTAAATTTAGAAACAGAGCTTAAAGAGTTACAAACCCGACGCAGCAGACTAGATGAGGAAGCCTTGCAGCTTCACGCCAAGGCAGAAGAACTAAGACCAAAACTCGACAAACTGGATCGAATTGCCAATTTATCGAAGGAGTTTTTGGAACTGCATAATGAGTGTCAAGATAATCAGGACTTGTTGAGTACCCTATATTCATCCGTCTCTACTGAATCAGTAGAAGATCGAGATCGAGCTTTATTAAACTCACCGCTATTTAACCAAGAGTCAGATAGTTCTACTCTACCCAAGACACCTCCCGTAGATTATTCCCAATATTCAATTAGCATTGATGAGATTAAGGATGCTCTGCCCAATGCAGAAAGAATTTATCAAAGATTAGTTGCTAACTATCTTGAAGAATATAAAACCTATCAGAACTACATTGTCGATGGTTTAGACGTCATCTGGTATGCAGTCGCTTTTATTGCCTTTGGTCGCCCATCCTACCGTAAGATGGGGTTTAAATATCATCCCGATTTAGACGGTTCAGAGCGAGCGATGCAGCTCGTTAATACAGCTTGGTCTATTTCACAAAGTTATTCTGAAGATGCTGCCCAGGACGACAGTGCTATTAATACTCTTTAAGCAGAAGTCAAAACTGATGTTGCTAAACGTTAAAATTAAAGACTTAAAGATATCAGTTAGATTGGACTGTTAAAGGGCGGTTAGCTCTTAAATCAGAGATTGAGGTTTATGGCATCAGAGATACAGACTCTACCAGACGATGTAATCGATCTTATTGCTGCGGGAGAGGTAATTGATTCGATCGCTGCGGTGGTTCGTGAGCTAGTGGAAAATTCTCTTGATGCAGGAGCGACTAGAATTACAATTATTCTTCAGCCCGAACTCTGGCAGGCTCAGGTAATCGATAACGGGCGGGGAATGCTACGCCAAGATCTACAGGTCTGTACTCGACCCCACAGCACCAGCAAGATAAAGACCCAAAGAGATCTTTGGCAGATTACTAGCTTAGGCTTTCGTGGAGAAGCGCTGCATAGCATTGCTCAAGTAGCGGATCTAACTATCTCCAGTCGTAGCTCCCAGTCTGATATTGGTCTTCAAGTTAGTTACCGAGAAGCGGAACCTCTGCAAGAATCAATTGTGGCGATCGCTTCAGGAACAATTGTCACCGTCTCGAACCTGTTTGCCAAAATTCCCGTACGTCGTCGTGCCTTACCTCCTCTAGCGCAGCAGCTTAAAGCAATTCAAAGACTGATCCAAAAGATAGCTTTGTGTCACCCCCACGTTACCTGGCAGGTCAAACAAGATCGCCAGCTTTGGTTTAGAATTAGCCCTGGTAAGACAGCACAGGATATTCTGCCCCAGTTTTTGAGAAGAATTGGCTATAGCGATCTTTATCATCAACGGCTGGAGATCAGCACTCCAATTTTAGAACCTCTCCTAGAACAACAACTGGTTACCAGCATAGTCCGAGAGCAGCAACGTTCTCAGCCCCAAAGTGTCCAGCTTTCTACTAGCCACAAGTCGCAAATAGAAATAGTGATGGGCTTGCCCGATCGCTGTCATCGTCATCGAGCCGACTGGGTTAAGGTGTCGGTTAATCAGCGCTTTGTACGTTCTCCCGAACTAGAGCAAACAATTTTAGACAGCATGGCAAAAATCTTGCCCCGCGATCGCTTTCCTGTCTGTCTCCTGCAAATTAAAACCTGCCCCAGCCAGATTGACTGGAATCGTCACCCAGCCAAATCGGAAATCTATCTTCATTCCCTGCCCTACTGGCAAGAGCAGGTCTGTAAGGCAATTGAGGAGGCTCTTAAATTTAACACCAGGAATCTGCCTGATGCTGTGGGCGATCGCCGAATTGGCAAAATACTGAGAGTGGCAGAGGCTTCTGCCAAAAAATATCATATTGATCGCGAGCTAGCCAAGATCGAAAATACAGCTCCCTCCGCCCAAATTAATTCTTTAAAATTAACCGCCGTCGCCCAGGCAAACAAAACTTATATAGTCGCCGAACATGCTTCGGGAATTTGGCTAGTTGAACAGCATATTGCTCACGAACGAGTTTTGTACGAACAGCTACAGGACTGCTGGGAATTAGTTCCCTTAAAAAGTCCCCTTACTTTTGAATATCTCAAACCACAACAGCTCGAACAGTTTAAAAAACTTAACTTAGATATTGAGCTATTTGGAGAAAACATTTGGGCAGTTCGTAATGCACCTAAAATACTGGCAGAGCGAGAAGACTGCTCCGATGCCCTACTAGAGTTAAGCTGGGGGGGAGATTTACGCTCGGCTCAGGTAGCTACCGCCTGTCGTAGTGCTATTCGTAACGGTACGGCTCTAGATTTAGGGGAAATGCAAAACTTGCTAAATCTCTGGCAAGCTACCCGCAATCCTCGCACCTGTCCACACGGTAGACCGATATACCTCTCCCTAGAAGAATCTAGTCTCTCCCGTTTCTTTCGCCGTCATTGGGTAATTGGGAAGAGTCACGGAATCTAAATTTAGCTGTCTATCTGAAATTGAGACCGATCCGACGGCAAATTTCAATTCAGTCGATCAAGATCACTGATGATTACACTTTCCTAGCGTATAATTGAGGTAACAGTCGATACAGTTATTATTTTTTTACAAAATACCGTAGTGTCTGTTACAATTCTTATTGAGTCAAGAGATTTTGCAAGTTGTATCGTTGGGGAACGCGCAACCAAAGATTTTTCCAGACTTAAACAACAACAATTATAATTAGCCAGCGACGTAATCGCTGGTATTTTTTTTGGGTCATAATTAGTCTAGTAGTAGAGAATCCGCATCATTCTATGAGTTATGAACAGCAGATAGACTCCACAAAAGCAGTACTGTCTCCCGAAGAAGAAGATTTATTTGATTATGCTTATGAGCAGCCTGGCAGCATTCCTGGAACTCTCAAAATTGAGGATGATGCCGAAATCCCTGATATTGTCTTAATTGACTATAGTAGCGATCGCGCCAATCACGTTAGCAACCTCGCTCCAGAAGCTTGCGCCAAGTATTTACAGACCGATTCCGTATCATGGGTAGATGTCAAAGGTTTAGGAAGTGAAAATATTCTTCAGAGACTGGGTAAGGTATTCAGTCTTCATCCTTTAGTTTTAGAAGATATCGTTAATGTCCCTCAAAGACCAAAAGTCGAGGACTATTTAGAACAGCTAGTAGTTATTACGCAAATGGTAGTTCTAAAACCTTCAGGAGAAGGTTTTTCTTTGGAACAGGTAAGCCTAGTGGTAGGCAAAAACTACGTTCTAACCGTGCAGGAATATCCAGAAAAAGACTGTTTACGACCAGTAAGAAGGCGAATTAAGTTTAATAAAGGCTCAATCAGAGATATGAAGGCGGACTACCTTGCCTATGCTCTCTGGGACGCGATTATTGATGGCTTTTTCCCTGTTTTAGAAATTTACGGTGAAAAAATCGAAGACCTCGAAGATGAGGTGATTTTCAATCCCAGTAATCAAAGTTTAGCGAAGGTTTATCAAATAAAAAGAGAGTTGCTGGCTCTGAGACGAGCAATTTGGCCTCAACGAAATGCTTTAAATACTCTAATTCGCGATGGCAGTAGCGTAATCGATCCTGAGGTTTTGGTCTTTTTGCGAGACTGCTATGACCATACAGTGCAAATTATTGACATTATTGAAACCTACCGAGAACTAGCCTCTAGCTTGACGGATATTTATCTTTCCGCCATCAGCAATAAGATGAATGAGGTGATGAAGCTATTAACCGTCATCTCTAGTATATTTATTCCCTTGACCTTTATTGCAGGGATTTATGGCATGAACTTCGATCCAGAAGTTTCACCATTTAACATGCCCGAACTTGAGTGGTATTGGGGCTATCCCTTTTGTTGGGCATTGATGTTAACTACGGCGGGAGGATTGATTTTATACTTTTGGCGCAAAGGCTGGTTTAAGAATTTTTCCCAGACTCTTGATTGAAACTACTAACTTTTCGCTTGAACTCTGTTAAGGTAGCGAAATTATCAAAGTGATCGCGATCGCCATGATTGAGGGAACAATAAAAACGAATAGCCAAAAGTACCAAGCGTCCAAACTGTATCGATCAATCGAACTATGGGTTCTATCTTAAAAAGCAAGTCTCAAGATACAAGGGAGCGCACTGCAGGTAATCAGCTTCAGGCAATTCCGATTGTGACCGCAATCAGCCTGATTTTTTTTGGCGGTATTGGCTGGCGATTAAACTATCTTCAGCTAGAGCAGGGAGAAGTAAATCAAAAAAAAGCTCAAGATAACCGTACTCGTGTCGTTCCCAAACAGCCTGTGCGAGGTGATATCTTAGACCGTCACGGAAAAGTATTAGCTACCAGTCGCCGTTCTTATTCTGCCTATGTTTGGCCCAAAGCCCAAAAAGAAAGAAATTGGTTGCAAAACGTTGAGCTAATCGCTCAAATTCTGAAGCTAGAAGCAGCCGAGATTCAGCAAAAAGTCGAGACTGCTGGCTACAACTATCCCAGTCTGATTCCCATTGCTCGTAATCTAACCCCAGAACAGGTAACTGCCCTGGAGGAATACAAACCTCGATTAAAGTGGGTTGAAACAGATGTAGATCGAGTGCGGTATTATCCTCAAGGAAAACTAGCCGTTCATGTCCTTGGCTATACGGGAGAGCTAAATCAAGCCCAGCTAAATCAGAAAAAGTCTGAAGGATATCGTCTTGGGGACGTTATAGGTAAGATGGGTATCGAATCGGCTTATGAAAGTCATCTGCGAGGAGAATGGGGCGGTTTAAAGCTTGAGGTAGACGGTGCGGGTCGGGTAGTGAGTCTTTTGGGCGAAAAACCAGCCAAGTCGGGAGGGAACTTAACCCTGACAATTGATGCAGAAGTACAGCAGGCTGCGGAAAAAGCATTAGGGACTAGAAGAGGTGCAATTGTTGCCCTAGATCCTGAAACGGGAGCGGTCATTGCGATGGCTAGCTATCCGAGCTTTGACCCCAATATTTTTTCAACTTCGATTACCCCTGAGGTTTGGCGAGAACTACAGTCCCGAGGAAATCCTTTTTTAAACATGTCTCTTCGGGCTTTTCCTCCCGCTTCGACTTTTAAAGTTGTGACTGCTGCTGCGGGCATAGAAACAGGAAAATATCCTCCAAATACGGTTTTAGGAACTTACCCTTATATCTCTGTTGGTGGAACTAAGTTTCGCGAATGGAATCGGCGCGGTTTTGGGCGCATGGGCTACGTCTCAGCGATGGCTTGGAGCAGCAATACTTTTTTTGGTCAAGTCGGGAGAGGAGTTGGCGGTCAAGAATTAATTAAGTACGCTCGTTTGTTTGGCTTTGGTCAACCAACAGGAATTGAACTACAGGGAGAAACAGCAGGGTTAATTGCCGATGATGCTTGGAAACGTCGCAACTTTAAAAATTGGGGCTGGACGACGGGAGATACGGTCAATATGTCCATTGGTCAAGGCTTTACCAGCGCTACCCCCCTACAGGTAGCGGTTATGTTTAGCGCGATCGCTAATAATGGTTATCGAGTTACTCCCCACCTGGTTCAAAATCCATCCCAGTCTGAAAAAGTCAATCTCAATCTTCAACCCGCTACTATTTCGACAATTAAAAACGGACTTAGAGCCGTCGTCAATGGCGGCACGGGAGCAAGACTAAATTCCCCTACAACCCCCCCAGGAGCAGGAAAAAGCGGGACAGCCGAAGCTCCTCCAGGAGACTCCCACACTTGGTTTGGCGCATATGCTCCTCACGATCACCCAGAGATAGTAGTGGTGGCATTTGCCGAACATTCTGGGGGTGGTGGTGGTTCAGTCGCAGCACCTTTAGTTAGACAGGTAATGGAAGCTTATTTTAAATAGCTGTTAACTTTAGACACTGTTACTTCTATGTCTATTGCGGAGGATGATGCTCGATCCAGTGATTTGCAATATCAAGACGACGGCAAATCCAAACTTGGTCGTGACTTTGAACGTAGTCGATGAATCTAGCTAGTGCGGCAATTCGCCCTGGTTTTCCTGCTAACCTTGCGTGGAGTCCCACCGACATCATTTTTGGTGATGTTTCTCCCTCGGCATACAAAACATCAAAGGCATCTTTGAGATAGGTATAGAAGTCGTTCCCGCTATTAAAGCCAGGAGCAACGCAGTATTTCATATCGTTGTTGTCTAGAGTATAGGGAATAACTAAATGAGACTTACCCTCAACCTCGACCCAATAGGGCAAATCGTCATTATAGGCATCAGAGTCATATAAAAACCCTCCTTCTTCGACAATCAGGCGACGGGTATTCAGACTAGGAGCATAACGACAGTACCAGCCTAAAGGGCGACTGCCCGTCAGCTTTTTCAACGATGCTACTGCTTGTTGAATATGCTCTCTTTCTTCGGCTTCAGCTAACAAATGATAGCCAATCCAGCGCCAACCATGACAGCAAATATCGTATCCTGAATCGACAATAGCTTTGACGGCTGCAGGATTTCTCTCCAGTGCCAACGCTGCGCCAAATATTGTGACGGGAATATCTTTAGCCTTAAACAGTCGCATCAAGCGCCAAAAGCCGGCTCGACTGCCATATTCATAGACAGACTCGACCTGTAGGTCTCGCATTCCTTTGCCCATGGAAGAACCGGGAACTTCTCGCAGGTAAATTTCTGAGGTTTCGTCTCCATCGGGAAT
The DNA here is from genome assembly GCA_038529195.1 of Cyanobacteria bacterium J06600_6. Taxonomy (GTDB): domain Bacteria; phylum Cyanobacteriota; class Cyanobacteriia; order Cyanobacteriales; family Xenococcaceae; genus Waterburya. Next base: position 312 of record JBCBEA010000163.1, on the reverse strand, counting down.
AGAGTATTCAGAACCTTCTTCGTAATTTAAAACTATTTGTAGCGCGATCTTGGCATCACCCTGCCATTTTGGGTGGGGGGGATTTGCACCATAACCGACTAAATTTCTAGGGTAGGTCATTTAACATTTAACATTTAACATTTAAATTTGAGACCCTGCGTCGCGCGAACGCGAATGCGTTCTAGTCGTCTTACGACGATCTGAGCGAAAGCTCTGCGGTGCAGGGGAATGCTCAAATTAATTTAAGCTAATCATCGATCGCACTTTGGTTTAGAGTAACTGTATACAGTATTCATAATAATTCTGAGAAGT
>JBCBEA010000162.1:0-7949 GCA_038529195.1 Cyanobacteria bacterium J06600_6 | reverse complement strand
AATTAAGACTCGTATTATACGAGGTGCGAGCCTAAAAAATCTTGATTGTGAAATCCCACCTTGTTCTAAATAGCCGATCGCGTCACAATATAAAGACAAGTATTTATACTCATATATCTCCCAAGTCAGAAAATGTTAGCACAGCCAGAAACTACCACAGCAGAATCACTTAACCTAGATTGCGACATTGCTATTGTTGGCGGTGGCATTGTGGGAACGACTCTCGCAGCAGCATTAAAAGATTCTGGCTTAAAGATTATGCTGATTGAAGCGCGATCGCCAGAAGTATCGAGACAAAAGACCCAGGCTTACGCTTTTTCACCCTTATCTAGTCGTATTTACACAGGTATTGGCGTCTGGAAAGATATATTTCCTCATATTGGCAAATATCAGCATATTAATCTTAGTGATGCTGACTATCACCAGCAGGTCAGCTTTGAGAAAAAAGATTTACCAGGAGAACATTTAGGCTATGTCGCACAGCATAATGTTGTAATTACGGTACTGCATAAATACTTAGATAACTGCCCTAACGTTACCTGGCTTTGCCCAGGAGAAGTAGTTAATGTCAACACCGCCAAAGATGTTTCTACGGTTGAAGTAAAAGTAAATGGCGAACAACGTTTGGTCAAAACTAAGCTGGTAATTGGTGCCGATGGCGCGCGATCGCACATTCGTAATTTGGCGAAGATTAAAACTCGCGGTTGGAAATATTGGCAGTCTTGTGTAGCCTTCACGATTAAACACTCTGCGCCAGAAAACAACACGGCGTTTGAACGTTTTTGGTCTAGTGGTCCCATGGGAGTTTTACCCCTACCGGGAAATCGTTGCCAGATCGTTTGGACGAATCCCCATGCCGATGCTAAGGCACTAGCCGAATTAAATGAGTCAGATTTCTTAAATAAGCTTAAAAGCTATATCCCCGAAACATTTGGCGAAATTGAATTAGTTACCAAACGCATGGTATTCCCCGTCCAGCTGATGCAGTGCGATCGCTATATCCAGCCCCGTTTAGCTCTAGTTGGTGATGCTGCTCACTGTTGCCATCCCGTTGGTGGACAGGGTTTAAATATGGGTATTCGCGATGCTGCAAGTTTGGCACAGATTTTACAGGCTGCTCATCAGCAGGGACAAGATATCGGTACGATCAAAGTACTTAAACGCTATGAAGGCTGGCGTAAGATCGAAAACTTGGCAATTTTGGGCTTTACCGACTTACTCGATCGCCTATTTTCCAATAGCTGGCTACCAGTGGTGGCGGTGCGTCGCCTGGGACTTTGGATGATGAGCTATCTCAAACCTCTAAAAATCTTTGCTTTAAGATTGATGACGGGTCTGTTAGGTCGCAAACCTAAATTAGCTCAACGTTAAAATAATCAGCGTTGTACACACAATTAACTCTGCATAGGTACTTAACTTGATGATTTACATGAGTAGCTAGCAATAATCAATGTAAGAGTTTGGTCAGATTGAGGCTATCAATAGGGACTAAGGATAGATGCTAATTTCCCAAATTAGTGGTTTCCAAGGGGACATGGAATTAGATAGCATAGATAATACTGATCAAAAATTACAGAACCGAATTGTGAATCAAACTAATTTAGATTTCCTCGTCCAAACCGATCCTGAAATCGCGGAAATTGTAGACTTAGAATTGGGTCGTCAGAGATCGCACTTGGAACTGATTGCCAGCGAAAACTTCACTTCTCCCGCAGTTTTGGCAACTCAAGGTTCAGTCCTGACAAATAAGTATGCAGAGGGTCTACCAGGCAAACGCTACTACGGTGGCTGTGAATTTGTTGATCGCGCCGAACAGCTGGCGATCGATCGCGCCAAACAGCTATTTGGGGCAGAAATGGCGAACGTCCAGCCTCACTCTGGCGCACAGGCAAACTTTGCTGTCTTTCTGACGCTGTTAGAGCCAGGAGATACAATCATGGGCATGGATTTGTCTCATGGTGGGCATCTAACTCATGGATCTCCCGTAAACGTTTCAGGGAAGTGGTTCAATGTCGTTCAGTACGGCGTAAATAAAGACACCGAACAGTTAGACTTCGATCAAATTCGCGAACTAGCCCTAAAAGAACGCCCTAAACTAATTATCTGTGGCTATTCTGCCTATCCTCGCACTATTGATTTTGTTAAATTTAGAGCCATTGCCGATGAAGTTGGCGCTTATTTATTAGCTGATATTGCTCACATTGCTGGTTTAGTCGCTACAGGACACCACCCCAATCCAGTTCCCTATTGTGATGTAGTTACAACCACCACTCACAAAACTCTTAGAGGACCTAGAGGCGGATTAATTCTGACTCGCGATGCGGATTTAGGTAAAAAGTTAAATAAGTCTGTTTTCCCAGGGACTCAGGGTGGTCCCCTAGAACACGTGATTGCGGGTAAAGCAGTAGCCTTTGGTGAGGCCTTAAAATCTGAGTTTAAGGAATACTGTGGTCAGGTAATTGCCAATGCTCAATCAATGGCGGAAGGTTTCAAAGCCAGAAACTTTAAGTTAGTATCTGACGGTACAGATAATCATCTTATTTTGGTCGATTTACGTAGTATTGGGATGACGGGTAAAAAAGCGGATGCTCTAGTTAGTCAAATAAACATTACTGCTAACAAAAACACCGTACCTTTCGATCCAGAATCACCTTTTGTCACCAGTGGATTACGCTTGGGTTCTCCAGCTATGACCACCAGAGGCATGGGCGCGAATGAGTTTCAAGAAATTGCAAACATTATCGCTGACAAACTACTTAGTCCAGATGATGGTACTGTGCAGCAAAACTGTTTAGATCGGGTGGCTGCTTTGTGCGATCGCTTTCCTCTCTATCCTTATTTACAAATTCCTGTACCTGCGAAGCTATAGGATTTGACTGAGATAGAAGCAACGTGATGATGCCAGCAAGATCTATATTTTCGTGAAGTACACCTTATACTCTCCTGGAACTTAAACTCAGATGCCTGTTGAACTATATCATCTGATTGCTTTTTTAATCTCTGTTACCTTTGTCTTGTGGACAATACCCGATGTTAAAACTTTAGGTTTGAAGTTGGGTATTGTGGATCGACCTAACGCTAGAAAAATCCATAAAGACCCCGTTGTACGTGTTGGGGGAGTATCAATTTTTGCTGGCACAATTACAGCTTTAACTATTGTTTGGCTGCTCGGCGGATTTTCTGCCCTCGCACCAGAAAAAACAATCGAAGTCTGGGCGGTTATTATCGGCAGCATTTTGTTTTTTGGCATTGGCTTTGCCGATGATTTATTTAATCTCACCCCCATTTCGCGTTTGTTAATGCAGGTTGCTGTAGCCACGGGCTGCTGGTATCTAGGAGTAAGAATTGACTTTGTTTCTTTTCCTTTTTATTCTCTGCTCAAAATTTACTGGCTAAGTTTGCCGATTACAGTCGTCTGGCTAGTAGGCATGGCAAATGCAATTAACTGGATTGATGGCGTAGATGGATTAGCTGCTGGAGTTTCGGGTATTGCTGCCTTTGTAATGCTAGTGGTAACTTTATTTATGAATCAGCCTGCTGCGGGTTTAATTGCAGCTGCTATGGCAGGGGGCGCATTGGGGTTTCTCCGCTATAATTTCAACCCTGCTCAGATTTTTATGGGGGATGGGGGCGCATATTTTATGGGCTTTACCCTAGCAGCAGTAGGAGTAATTGGTTTGGTTAAAACAACCGCAATTACGGCGGTGCTTTTGCCCTATTTAATTTTGGCTGTACCCATTCTGGATATGTCTGCGGTTATTTTCTCTCGAATTAGCAAAGGAAAGTCACCTTTTATTGCCGACAAGAGTCATTTACATCATTGGCTCTTAAAGACGGGTATTTCTCAACGTCAAACCGTATTGTTTATTTATACCCTCACTTTATGGGTTGGCAGTTTAGCCCTGGGCTTCTCGAACATTCCCAGCGGTTGGGGATACGCAATCGGTGCAACCATGCTTTTGCTTTGGCAGATTTGGCAAGTTCGACAGGCTTTGCGTGCCAGACGCAGAATTAGTAAAAATATTAGAGAATCGGATTAATGAGCGCAGAAGTTATTTGTATTGGTACAGAGCTACTTTTAGGAGATATCTTAAATACGAACTGTCAGTATCTAGCTCAAGAATTGGCTACTTTAGGCATTCCCCATTACTATCAGACGGTAGTTGGGGACAATGTGGATCGCATTCATCAGGCGATCGCCACGGCTATTCAACGTTCTTCTATTTTGATCTTTACTGGTGGTTTAGGTCCCACTCCTGACGATCTCACCACAGAAACGATCGCCAGCTTTTTTAAAGCTTCTTTGCACGAAGATCCAGCTATTATTCAAGATATTGAGCAAAAGTTTGCCTCTGTTGGGCGAGCTATGTCTCCTAGCAACCGTAAACAGGCTCTTGTTCCTCAGGGCGCTCAGAGTTTACCTAATCCTACAGGTACAGCCCCTGGCATAATTTGGCAGCCTCAGGCAAATCTGACCATTATGACCTTCCCTGGCGTCCCCCGCGAAATGCACCGTATGTGGCGAGATACTGCAGTTCCTTTCCTCAAAAGTCAAGGTTGGGGCAAAGAGACAATCTATGGTGAAATGATGCGTTTTCGGGGCATCGGCGAGTCAGCCTTAGCGGAAAAAGTAAATCATCTGTTTGAGTCGCAAAATCCTACAGTTGCACCCTATGCAGGCAAAGGAGAAGTGCGTTTGAGGGTTGCAGCCAAGGCAAGTTCTCAGTCAGCAGCAGCAGCAATAATTGAGCCTGTCGCCCAAGAAATTAGGCAGATTGCGGGACTGGATTATTTTGGCAGTAATGAAGATACTCTCGCTTTGGTGGTGGGTAAACTATTAACTGAAGCACAGCAAACTTTAAGCGTGGCGGAATCCTGCACGGGAGGCGGTTTGGGCGCAATGCTAACGGCAACTCCTGGCAGCTCAAACTATTTTCTGGGTGGCATCATTGCCTACGCTAATCGGGTTAAGCAGGCTTTACTCGATGTCAAAGAAAGCGATTTAATCAAACATGGCGCAGTTAGTAATCCTGTCGCCGAACAGATGGCATTGGGCGTGAAACAGCGTTTACAAACCGACTGGGGGATTGGTATTACGGGCATAGCAGGACCAGGAGGGGATACCAGCGAGAAACCTGTTGGCTTGGTGTATATTGGCTTGGCAAGTCCAGAAGGTCAGGCTTTAAGTTACGAATATCGCTTTGGTAATACAAGAGGACGGGAACTTGTGCGCCATTTTAGTTCTTGTTCAGCTTTAGATTTATTGCGACGCAGTCTGATTAAAGCTACCTCTGCGAGAAAGTAAGGCAATTTATCTTTTGCCTTTAACCTTTTCCCTCTTACTTAGACAGTTAAGTATCATTTATGCAAAAAGTTTAATATGGTGTTGCGTTTGAAAATATCTGGCTATGGATAATTCAGCTACGGTTTTACAGCAGTTATCAGCTCAAATTTGTTTCCAAGTTGATGATGTGGAAACAGCGAAGGATACTTTATCCCTAGTCAATGCCAAGTCTTATTTAGAACAGCAGTGCGACACCCCTTTAATTGCTTTCAGTCACGACGCTGAATTTGAAATTGTCGAGCAAGCTGGTAATCATCCTTTTGCTACGGCGGTACATATTGCTTTTAGCCAGCATCGACCTTTGATAATTACTCCTGATAGTATTTGGATGGTAATTGCCCAAGGTTTTGCCAGCCATATAAACAACAACGCTGAAACTCTGCGCCACAAATTTGTCGAACATCAAGACAAAATTAAGCTAGAAGCCGAGGCGTTAAAGTTAGATCGCCCTTCAGACTGGAGTAATGCAGTTGCTCAATGGTCATTATTGATTCGCGAACATATCGATCCGCAGCTATATCAATTGATGCTGTGCGATTTCTCTACCACTACAGAAATAATTCAGACCGCGAGTCAGATCGTCATGATGAATGCGTTTCAACAGTATTTTGACTATCGGCTGATGGCAATTTGTGGTATTCCCCAAATCACTCTCTTGGGTACGGTCAAGGATTGGGAAATAATTCGCGATCGCGTCATGTCAATAGCTGAGTACAATCTTGACTGGTGGACAAATAGACTCTTACCTATCTGCGATGGCTTAATTACTACAGCTAAAGGTAATCCTCCTCTAAAATTCTGGCAGCATATTTATAAGCCCAAAGAAGTTTATGGTGGAGATGTAATCACAGGCTGGTTAGCCGACTTATTTCCCTATCTGAAAGATCAAATTACCCATAATCCCATCGAGCGAAACTCTATTTTATCGGTTCCTCGCTCAGAAATTACGGTTAAGGATGGTGTTCGATTAGAATCATTGCCTGTGGGTCTCTCTGAAACTTCTTTTCTGCTCAAACAGTTAGGAAAAGAGCAAGAATTAAAACTAATTGGCGGATTTATTGGTGTTCAACAAGATCAACAAGGCTGTCTAATTCCAGAAATTGGCTGGGGAGTACAAGAGCCTAATCGATTAACTCAGCTAATAAATCAGTTAGCAGCGGGAAAAAGTAGAAAATGTGCGCCGAATTGGTCAGAAGCTACTTTTCGCGGTGAGCTTCCCAAAGAAATCATTCAGCTATCCGATAAACTTGCAGGTATTACTCTCAACTCGGAGAGTAATTACCCCTGGTATTTTAGAACTCCTCAAGAATATATATTTTGTAAAGCTTTTGATAACAATAAGCCTTGGACTATTTTTGGCGATTTAAAAGGCGATCGCTGTCTTGCTTACAGTCTGGTGCAACGAAGTGTTGGCAAGTGGTATGAAGAGGATTACCAGACTTGGACAGAAACCCAGATAATTGTTGGCAAATCTGTGGTGGTTAAACCAAATCAGGAAACTTTCTTTGATCGAAAAAAAATAATTATCAAAGATGCTCGAGTTATTGCTGTGGGTATTTCTCAGTTCTTAGAGAAAATCGTGGCAGCAGATGGCGAATATTATTTTGATGCTCCTAATTTTATTCTCAACAAAAATTCATCTAGCTGAGAGTAAGAATTATTGTATTTTTGTTAATCTAAATATTTTCTGTTTAGGCTAATAACTTTAAACAAACTGAGGTTAGCAAAGTCTAATTTAGATATTTACGCACAATTAAACTGTTTATATTTGCTCTTTAACTCGGCATAAATCAGCATTTATACTCTAGATCAAGGATATTAAAATTAGCATATATTAGTTCTAGCTATATTTACTAAAGTGCTTTCTTTTTTTTAGTGATAAAAAGGAGATATTTATAGCGATCTACAAATTAAATTAAATGGTAGAAGATCAGTCTCGTTATCTAGAATCTAATATCAATCATGATGAACTAATGAAGTTAGTTCCATTTATGTCTGATTTACCAGAGGATAGTATTCACAAGATAGCTGCACACTTTGTAACTATTTCCCATCCATCTAATCAGGTATTATTGCTCGAAAATGATTGGGGTGGTTCGGTCTACTTTATCCTGGAAGGCTGGGTAAAAATTCGCACCTATAATTTAGATGGTAAAGAAGTTACTCTCAATATTTTGGGTCGGGGTGAAATCTTTGGCGAAATGGCAGCTATGGACAAAATGCCTCGCTCAACAGATGCAATTACTCTCACCAAAACTCTAATCGGCAGAATTCCCGCTGAAGACTTTGTGAATTTAATTGAAACTGAACCTTTAGCTGGAGTTCATCTCGTGCAGCTAATGGCAAAACGATTGCGTCAGGTAAATCGACGCTTACAGTTACGAGAAGCAAGCAGTATTTCTAGGGTTGCTGATGCTATTTTATTTTTAGTTGAAGGACAGGGAACAGAAGGTGATAAGGGTACGGAAATTCCCAATTTACCCCATCGTGAAATTAGCAGCCTCAGTGGTTTAGCCAGAGAGACTGTCACGAGAGTGCTGACTAAACTAGAGAAGAAAGGTTTGATTCAAAGAAACGCTGATTCGATGCGAATTCCTGATTTACC
>JBCBEA010000161.1:0-7991 GCA_038529195.1 Cyanobacteria bacterium J06600_6 | reverse complement strand
GATTACTGTTTATGTTCATTGGTTTCGTCCACCAAGCTAGACCATAGGACTGTGAAGACTCGTTGATCTGATGACGATGATAAACTCGAATCTTATAACGTCCTGTAGTGGGAATTGGACAAAAGATATGTTCAATACTGTCTTCAAAACTCGAAGAAGCACAGACATTCCGCATATTGCTATCTTCACTGACAGGCAAAAGATAAACATCTAAATTATTCAAACCGCGATCGCGAAAAGTTTCTCCTACATCATATTTTTGATTGCGATTAAAATCGTTGAGATTTACAAGGCGATCCCAAACTAAAGTAATCGCAGCATGGCTACCGGCGATTAGGGGTTGTTCTAACTCGTATTCTTGATATTCATTTGCCTCTACGGTGCCATAATCCCAACCAAGTGCTGAAATAGATTGACTCTGAACATAAGACCCCGCACTAAACTGCTGATAGGCTCGCCAAGCATTGATTTGCCCTGTTCCCATCTGAATATCTAGAGGAACGCGAGGATTAACGTAAGCATCCGCATCAAACCAGGTCTGGTTTTTTTCGCTGAGAATAGTGCGCTCCATACCTAGCATTAGACCATCTCCTTGGTCAGCAATCTTATCCGCAGAATTGAGTAAAACTGCCTTCATTACTTCATGACGACGAGCATCTAAATCCCAGTTAGGCAATTTAGACTCGATCTGGCGATCGCCATATTCTTGCAGTAGTGCGACCACTCCCGTAATGTGAGGGGCAGCAAAACTAGTACCGCTGACCTGTTCGACTTCTCCTTTCTGGTTATGTACCGAAATTTGTCCTCCAGGAGCGAGGAGGCTGATCGCTCGCCGTTCACCAGAATTAATTTCTTTGACAATAAAGCTACTGCCAATACCAACAGGTAAAGCACTTAAATTGGCAAAATCAACCTTGTTAAACTCTCCCGAGCGCTTCATCGTGTAAGCGGTGGTGATCCCGTTAAAATTATCCGTCGGAATCGGAATACCTCCTTTTCCCTGATTTCCAGCCACGACATACAAAGTATTATGTTCCCGCGCCGACCAGTCAATACATGAGGTGAGCAGTGCTTTACCATTCAACTGCGCGTCATCTCGCTCATCTCGTTCCAAGGATTCCCCAAAGCTAAAGTTAATCGCTCGAACATCACCACTATTCTGCAGGGCGATATGCTGGCTTGCCAGACATTCATGGGGCTGACCTCCATTACTCAACGAACCAACTGCTGAAGAATATAGCTGCGCCTGGGGTGCAACTCCCCGTAAACGTTTATCTTGAGCAATCATCACTCCTGCAACCATACTGGCATGGTCGTCAGCATTTTTATCTGGGGTGGGGGCGCGATCGCGATAAAAGACGGCTCTAGGAGATATGGTGCTGAGGATATTTGCAGCCTTATCTTTGCCTTGTTTAATTGGACGACCAACTTCCACCTGACCGATACCAATCTTGCGACCTAACAAATTATAGGGAGGTTTATGTAGCCGTAAAGCATCGATTCCATTGCGTCCAGCCGAATCATTGAGAGCTAGAACGGGCGCAATTGAAACAGAAATAACAACCAAAACCCCAAAACCGAGCCGTTTGTTCATGTTCAGCTTATTTTTCACTGTAAGCGATCGGATTTTACGACCTTATAGAGTAATTACCGTAATAATCATGACAAACACTTGCCAAAATAGTGTAATGTGAGCTAGAAGTATGTCAGGTTTTTCCGTAAACTTCAGGTTAGCGAGATTTAAACTCCAAACCAGACGGATTTACCCCTCTAATTATTTAATCAACATATCATAGCAGGCAATATTGAGCGTATGACCAAGCAAGTTGCGCATCCGATGATGAAATTGCAACGGAAGGTATCTTCCCTCGTAGAATCCAACATAATCAAGCCAGAAGACCGTATCGGCAAAATCGCCCTACTCTTAGGAAATGACTGGTCTCATTGGAAAAGAGAATTATCAGACTTTGACTTCTCTCCTCAGGATCGAATTAGTGAGCTACTAGTCGTCGAAAACTGGGACGAGGATTAATTATATTTCATCTCAGTCAAACGATTTACCAACTAAGATCGCTATCGCTAATTGACCTAAAGACAGCTTGATAAAGCATCTGCAAGCTCTTGAGCTGTTTGATGGCGATCTCGCGGTTCTGGCTGACAGGCAATTCTCAGAACCTCGCCTAAATTACTCGGCAGATTGGGAATATTTTCAATATCAAACTCAAACTTATTGCTTTGATAGCGATAGTATTGCATGGGTGCCTTACCCGTTAGTAAAAAAATGATGGTTGTACCGACTCCATAAATGTCTGATTGAGGACAGGGCTTACCTCGATATTGTTCGGGGGCGCTGTATCCCTCAACTCCAATCCGAGTTTCTAGGGCTGTTCCCAGCTCTTTCACTGCCCCGAAATCTAGCAGCATCAGACGACCGTCGAGGTTTCTCAGCATTAAATTAGCAGGTTTGATATCTCGATGAATTAAAGGTGGCTCCAGATTATGCAAATACTTTAAAATATCACAAATCTGAATCATCCAGGTGATTGTTCTTTTGACATCGTTTGCTCCTCTTTGGTTGACAAACTGTTCTAAATTATGACCGTGAATCAACTCCATCACGATATATTTGCGGTTGCTTTCTACAAAGAAATCGTAGTATTTGGGAATTCCAGGATGCTCTAAAGATTTTAAAATTCGGGCTTCTCGCTCAAAAAGCTCTCTTGCCTTAGCGATGCGAGCCATATCTGCATTCATTTCCTTCAGAACCAGCAGCATAGGTGCATTCTTTACCTGACGATTTCGATCCCAGGCTAGGTAGGTAGTTCCCATTCCTCCTCTGCCTAGAGTTCGTAGAATCTGGTAGGAACCAACAAAATGCTCTTCTTCAACAATTGGCTGACCGCAGTGTCGGCAGAAAATGCTCCCGTCTGGATTATCTCGGTGATCGCAGACTTCTGGACTGCTCAGGATATTGGTTTGTTCTAATTCTGGCTGTGGAGGTGCTAAGTGAGATTCTAATTCAAACTTAAACACTGGTCCATTTTCCGCCAGCCTAATTAAATCATCATGGTTAACAATAGTCTCGGTGACAAAGCTATTGTTAACTAGAGTGCCATTTGTACCTCTGCTAATCAGCTGCCACTTTTCTGATGAGGGTTCGATCTCAATTATTTCTAAATGCTGGCGTGAAACTTGAAAGTAGCCGTGCAGCACAATATCGTTATTTTGAGCGCGACCAATACGAATTACTGACTGTTCGGAAAATTCCCACTGCTGCAATGGTTGGTTGGTTTGTGGCTCTAGTAGAGTAAAAATGACCATATTGGACAATCGATCGGTTAAATAATCATGAAAAAATAAACAATATTAAAAAATCATAACCGTTAGAAATCGGGCTTTAACTTGATTCTTAATAGAACAGCAGTGATGTTATCGTGACCATTATGTTCGTTGGCAAGGTCTACAAGTTTAAACAAACCACTTTGTAAAGCAGCTTCTCCACTGATTAGAGGTTCTAAATGTTCTTCCCAGTTTGACTCAATAAAGTCATTATCTGAAAGACCGTCGGAACAAAGTAAAATCAGGCAGTCTTCGTTGATTTCCATAAACTGAATATCTGGACGAACACAGCTATTATCCCGTGGACCGAGTGCCTGAGTGAGCTGATAGGCATCTGGTCTACCATAGGCTATTTCTGGCTCTACTCCCCGATTCATTTCTCGCTGACCCACTTCGTGGTCTAGGGTTAGCTGTTCTAAACCTTGCTTACGGCTGAGACGATAAATTCGACTGTCCCCAACATGAGCGATCGCCAGTTTGGTATCCTGGAGTAGTGCCATGACTAAAGTTGTTCCCATCCTGCCACTGCCAGAACGAGAATTGTCAAGATTGGTTTGGTAGAGAGCTTCATTAGCGAGCAAGATACCTGCTTCAATTACGTCGTGGTTGGGTAATTCTGACTCCCAGTGAGTTTTAAAATATTTTTGTAGGCTTTCTACTGCCATCGCGCTGGCAACTTCTCCTGCTGCATGACCTCCCATACCGTCACAAACTAGGTATAGACCGCGAGCATGTAAATTATGATCAGTATTGTTTTCTACTTTCTCGACAGTGGTATTGACTCCAAAAAAATCTTCATTGTGATCTCGCTGAACCCCAATGTCTGTACAGCAAGCATCACTAACTTCTCTCAACTGCATGGGAATCATTGCTGTTGCCTGTTCCTCAAACTCACTTGAGTACATCATATCTTCGTCCGCCTCATCAAAGAAAACTTCTATCTCCGAATCAACTTCCTCAGATTTAAGTTCTCTCATTACAGACTGTTCAAAAAGATCTATTGGCTCCAACTCATCGTGGTTGGTGGATTCAGCCTCATATTCATCAATACCCAAGTTATGTAGCTCCAATCTTAATTGCTCGATATCGACAATCTCACCTGCAATCATGCGATCAATCAGCAGATTGAGGTTAGGGATATTATCTAAGTTAGATTCTGTTAGGCAAAGCTGCCAGGTTTGACCCAAATCACTAAGGGTAGGGGTATGATCAAAATCCATATACAGCTGCTGTAGGCAGAAAGCCTGATCTTCGTCTATACGCAGGTTTTCGCCGATTAGCAAACTTTTAGCGCAGCTAATTCGCTGTAAAGGAGACCAGAGCTTTGCCATTTCATCAAGGAACCAAACAATTTGTGGCAGGGGAAGCTGTTCCTGAGACCACAGTTCTGTCATCAGTTTCCACTGAGAACGGTCTGGTAATAATACAACTCCTCGCTCCTGCCTTTGCCAAGCATCATAAATTTTAGGAACTGTAGGGGTATATCTTTCTAGAATTAGATATGGTAGAGCGTGAGTAGGTAAGCCAACTAAATTCCAATATTCGGTTACGGCTAAATAGGAATCATTTAGATCTTGGCTAAGTTCGGCAAACAGATCCATCTGCTGCTTTTGCAAAATAGCCAAATGAGATTTTTGCAGGGGATACTGATCGATTACTTTTCCCTGAAGAAACATGCTCTCTGAGCCGTCGCTATTATCAGACAGCAGCTCTTGCTCCTTAGCTTCTATTTTGATTGTGTAGCGATTGTGGATTTGTGTTCGATCAGGTGGAATCTGAAGGGTCGGACCAGTCTGGGACTGGCTATGAGCAAATAAATCTGCCAGGCTAGCAATTTCTAGCTGAGATACATTTTCGAGGGAGCGACTGCTAACCTGAGCTAATTCTAGCTCAGGGTCAAGGTTTTCCTGGGTTTTGGTCTGAGAAATGATTGCCCATAAAATAGTGTGATTTGCAGCACCGCAGTGCTCACAAGTCTTAGCCTCAATGGGAATCTCTGCTTCACATTGACAGCAAACTTTGTGAGTTAAAGAAACACCACAGCTTTGACAAAATCTATTGGCTTCGGGATTTTCAAATTCACACTGAGGACATATAAGCATACTGTATTTCCCTGAATATAGTTGATCTGCCTACATTGGGCTGATTTTTAGCTGATTATCTGTAATAAATTAATCTAGAGTAAATTAATTTAGCACCACGCTAGCGGGATATTTGGCAAACTACAGTAGAGAAAAACTATGCAAAATTGTTCTCTGCAATTAACCCTTGCTCCAAGATAGGAATACTAAATTAAAAGTTAAAATAAATGTTAAGTAGACAAGCTAGACCGTCATCATAAAAATAATGAAATCATACCTGCAATCTTAGCTCATCGTCTTTTTTTGGCAACGTTCTACTCAAGAATCGCGGTCTTTTTTGGTCAATCTGCCCAATACTAGTTCGTAGAGTTAGTATTTAAAGCAGATAAACAAGCGATCGCTTATTTATTGAGAGATTGCCAGGCACGGACTTTTCGTTTACTAGGTTCAAAAGTTTTTATTCCGAACCAAGCTTGCGAGAAATTTTATTGATCGCCCAGGTAGCAAATGCCCCTAAAAACAAGATTCCGATCGCCGGATTAAACACGGGAATCCAAAGACGATACCAAATATCAAACCCTAAAGGCACATTAAGGTAGCGACCTATCACGGCGATCGCAAACCAGAAAAAACCGAAGAAGACGACAAAAACATCGACAACTAGTAGACGATTAATCCACAGAATAATTTGTTCTTTCATTGTTTGATGCTCGTCAACGATCCCCGCGAAGTTACTACCCTAATGCTAACGCTTCGGTCGCCAAAGATTGTTTCCAGATTGTTAAGTCTGCAAAAGAGCGATCGCGATATTGACCGTATCTTTCTCTTTTGTTTTTAACTCTCTCCGCTAGAGGCGGAATAATCCCAAAATTGGGAGGCATAGGTTGAAAATGTTTGGGAGAGGCGGAGCTAATAAAGTCAAATAGTGCGCCCATCATGGTCGTTTCAGGCATAGCGAGGGGATCTTTGCCTAGAGCTAAACGTGCTGCATTCGTCCCCGCTAACCAGCCTCCCGCAGCAGCAGCAGTATAGCCTTCCGTACCCACCAGCTGACCTGCAGCTAAAACGTTGGGTTGATGTTTAAACTGCAGCGTTGCCCCTAAAAGCTGGGGTGAATTGATAAATGTGTTGCGGTGCATCACGCCCATCCGCACAAATTCGGCATTTTCTAAACCAGGAATCAGACGAAAGACTCGCTTTTGTTCTCCCCAGCGCAAATTGGTTTGGAAGCCCACCATATTCCAAAGTTGACCCGCCTTATCTTCCTGACGTAGCTGCACCACCGCATAGGGACGCTTTCCTTTATTTTCGGGGGCGCGAAAATCTCCTAAACGGGCATCAAATAAGCCCACTGGTTTCAAAGGACCATAACGCATGGTGTCTTCTCCTCTCTGAGACAGCTCCTCAATGGGCAAACAGCCTTCAAAAAACTTAGCGGTTTCCCTCTCAAAATCTTTTAATTCAGCTTGCTCGGCGTTAGATAGGGTCTGCTGAAACTCTAAATACTGTTCTTTATTCATCGGACAGTTAAGATAGGCAGCCTCACCCTTGTCATAGCGGGATGCTAAAAATGCCACGTCACGATTAATCGATTCGCCGACAATAATCGGGCTAGCAGCATCAAAAAAGCTCATGTACTCCATCCCCGTAAACTGCTGAAGATTCTCTGTTAAAGCAGGGCTGGTTAAAGGTCCAGTAGTTAAAACTACAATTCCCTCGGTCGGAATTTCGGTAATTTCTTCTCTTTTAAAATCTACTAGGGGATGCTCGGCAAGAGCGCGAGTTAGTTCGCCACTAAATACACCACGGTCTACTGCTAAAGCTCCACCAGCAGGGACAGCATGACGATCTGCCATAGAGATTACCCGAGAACCCAAACGGCGCAATTCTTCGTGTAAAAGACCCGCAGCGCGATCGCTATTTTTAGCTCCAAATGAATTACTACAAACTAATTCGGCTAATTCTTCCGTGTGGTGAGCAGGGGAAGTCCTGACGGGACGCATTTCATATAAAGTTACGGGCACTCCCGCCTGAGCGATTTGCCAAGCTGCTTCTGTGCCTGCCAAACCTCCGCCAATTACCACCACTGGTTGAGTCATGTTGTTTTATTCTGTTTAGTATTTTGTCTGATAATTTATAACTCTACGCTTTGAATCGATAGCCACGCACAATTACTTATTAGTCTTGTTTATCATACAAAAAAAACGCAGTCCTGTTCTTTATACCCACAATGCTTTAAGAAATGGATCTGGCGAGCAAATAATTAAACTTATGAGTATTGAAACAAACTGCTCAATAAGTATGAAATTAGAGATTCAGAGATGCTGCCTTAAAGACGAAAAAAACAGAATTTAGTTTGCTCCTGCTGCAAGGTTACGCGAGATGAGCAGGTAAAACAGTATTTAAAAAATATTGAAGCTAGCCGTTAATGTGGTGAAAAGAATTAAACAAGAAGATTATATGAAATCTAAAAAAGAATGCTACATATAGGTTTGGTGAGGCAGAAGGCAGAA
Organism: Cyanobacteria bacterium J06600_6; assembly: GCA_038529195.1. Classification (GTDB taxonomy): domain Bacteria; phylum Cyanobacteriota; class Cyanobacteriia; order Cyanobacteriales; family Xenococcaceae; genus Waterburya. The sequence continues at coordinate 58 of JBCBEA010000161.1, read as the reverse complement.
GGCAGAGGGCAGAAGAAATTAATCGTCTTTATGTCGTTACTTATCCAGATAAGTAACG